>NZ_CP067133.1 GCF_028553745.1 Paracoccus seriniphilus | reverse complement strand
ACGAGTACATTCGTGTTTTCAGTTACCTCAGTCAAGATTCGTGTTTTTAGTTACCCAAAGCAGGATTTTAGTTACCGAAATTCGTGTTTTTAGTTACCTTTGCTGCGCGTAACTGTTTGTTTTTAATGAATAAAAAGACGCGCCAGACCCGCGTAACACAGAATCTAACACATATTTAACACTCCCGGAGATCGTGCGGCCTGTGGATAAGTCTCCACGCTCGGTCAGTGCCGGAGCCCTAGCTCCT
This sequence comes from Paracoccus seriniphilus, assembly GCF_028553745.1. NCBI lineage: Bacteria > Pseudomonadati > Pseudomonadota > Alphaproteobacteria > Rhodobacterales > Paracoccaceae > Paracoccus > Paracoccus seriniphilus. The sequence continues at coordinate 12,127 of NZ_CP067133.1, read as the reverse complement.
GATATTTAGGTCCATCCTCTGCATCTGAAAGCCGCTCGATCACACCCCGCCGAACACCAGCATCGATATCAACGTCCGCATGATCAAAGTAGGCCAGTGCCAAGCTGAGCTGTTGCGGCTGAGAAAGTCGATCACCAAGAATGTCTTCCAGTACTGTCTCGTCCCCCTGTTTCAGGACCACCAGCTGCTCCTCGGAAAGAGCACCTTCGATTTCCGCTTGGAACGCCAAACGTTCGTCACGACTGGTGAAGGGCGGGTTCACTCGATCCTGTGCCAAGTGAACAAGGGCTTTTTGAACACAGGGCAGGGCCCGAGCCTCAATTGCAATCCGTACCGGGTCTTTCCGTTTTACGACCCTGCCATCAGCCATGGCATCCAATGTCAGATCCAGTGCCCGGTCGAACCGGGCCTGTTCCTCCGTCATCGCGGTGCCTTCAGGAATGACACGGTCATAGATGTCCACGATCTTATCGATCCGAGCTGGCGAACCCGCCGCATCCTTGAGGACACCAAGGTCACCGTTGAGGATTTTCCCTTCCAGATCGGCATAGGCTTCGAGGGCAGCGTTTGCCTCGGCCCCCTTGTCAGCCAGTTCCAGGCTCGACACCAATCGCGACAGCGTTTCACGGGCTGCGTCGAGCTGGGTCTTATAGCTCTGCTGCAGTGACTGAAGAGACTGAATCATCGACTGCGCCGTGTTCAGCTTCGCGTCCATGTCGAGTTTTTCTTCCCGCATCTTCATCTGGAAGCCGCGGAGCGCGTCTGTGGCGGCTTCTGTGGCCCGTGCATGCCAGTCAGCGTCGCTTTCCTTGCCGCCGCGCAGAAGGGAGCCTCTGACGCGCTCAGGGAGGGCCACAGCGTCTTCACCGGACATGTAGGCCCCATAGACCCGCTGCACGCGCTCGTGACGCGCTGTGGAGCCCTTGATGCCCCGCCGAAGGCCATGCTTCTCGCTGACCTTCTCCGCAAAGTCTGTCTGGAGATCGGAAAGAGCCTTCTTGTTCCCCACGAACGACCGGCAGTTCAGCTTGCCCCTGTCATCGAGGGGGATGGTCATCACCGTCATGTGCGGGGTGGTCTCGTCGCGGTGGATCATGGCCGAGAGGACGTTTTCCTTGCCGTGCCGGTTCTCGATCCAGCCAAGCGCATCCCGGAAGTACGTGTCCTGCTCCTCCCTGGTCATGGCCTTCATCTTCGCGGGCGAGCCACCGATGAAGTATTCCAGACCGTGCACGGCGTTCTTCCTGATCTTCTCGGGAGCCCGATCCTTCCACGCTGCCAGCACGTCCTTGCTGTTGTCGCCACCGACCAGGATCGTGTTGTCGCTGGTCCTGGCGGGATCGGCATTCGGGGTCTCCCGCTCCCGGAAGCTATGCTGAAGGCTGGCCCCCATGTTGCCGAGCGTTTTGATCTTCGCAGTCCGCATGATGCCGAAGGATTTCCCCTCACCGTGAAGGCCCTGCATGCTGCCCCGGACCTTGGACCAGCCTTCATCAAGGAGCTTGTGGGGTTCTGCGGACATGGGAGCCTCCGTTTGAAGGAAGTGAGTATGTGTACTCACTAGACAATTTGATTCCGCGTCGCGCAACCCAATTGTCGTTCGCCCGCCAAAAGGCGGGAAAGACACATACTCACTTCCTTCAAACGGCCTGCCTAACGGCAGGCGATCACCTCCGAACATTACGGGGAGAAGACAGACAGTCACGAGTGCTGCGGGCCGCGCGGCCGGGGCCAAGAAGGCGACGGCCGGAGCGCAGAGCCTCGCACATCGTGTTGCAGCTCGAAGTTCGAAGTACTGATCCACAGTATGTAAATGGACTCAAACTTGACTGCGGAAGGAAAGAGTGCTACATGAGGACCACTATGACCCCTCATGGATCACTCGCCTCGATTGCGATGTTGTGAAATGAGCATTATGAGTAAGGGCGCCCTAAAGGCGCCTTTATTCGTTTTAGCAGAGTGAAAATCTTGACGTCTCCACTTCCGCCGGTTCGCGTTCGCATCTTTGTAGACTTCTGGAATTTCCAGCTATCCCTAAACAGTATGGAAGCTGCTGCTGGTAGACCGAGCTTTCAGCTCGATTGGAACGGAGTTGCCGGGGCTTGCTGTGACACAGTTAACGCTCTGATCAAGCCTGTATCTGGCGTCGCCTATGAGGGGCTTCACGTCTATAGCTCATACACGGACGGCAAGGCCGCCGATATGAAGCATAAGAACTGGGTAGAGACGTGGCTTGATGCGCGCCCTGGCGTTGTCGCAACCTGCGTCAAACGTAGCCAGAAAAAGTCTCCCCCTAAGTGCCCCGCCTGTCATGCTGAAGCTACGAACTGCGTTGCTTGTGGCGGCGACATGCGCGGCATGGAAGAGAAAGGTGTGGATACGCGGATTGTCTCCGACATGATGAGCCTCGCTTGGAACGGGGCCTATGACGTTGCTGTGCTCGTCACTGCGGATCGTGACTTCATCCCAGTTGCGCAGGAACTTCAGGATCGCGGCATCAAGGTCATTCACGGCAAGATCGGAAAATCAGGCATGGACCTCGCAAAGCATTGCTGGGTGAGCTTCGACCTATATGCCGAACGTACCAAGTTCGAGCGCAAGGCGAAAAAGTAGACCAAACGTCATAAGTAGAGAAGGCCGGCGAAAGCGCCGGCCTTTCTCGTTTCAGGTGCGGGTAGCCTTCAACTCGCCTGCTTCAATGTCTTCATCGCGTGTTCGTGCGCCTTGGAAATCATCTGGCTTGCCGCAACCGCGTCATCTAGCGAAGCGTCGGAGTCGACCTTGCCACCCTCGGGCAACGGCAAAGCGGTCTGGGCCTTGGCCTTGGCAATACCGCCTGGGCGGCGATAGCGAGCTGCCTTGCTTTGAAGCGCCGCGCCTTCGGCCAGTCCCGGTGCCGCCGCCTTCGGCTCTTCGCTCGCCTCTGCTGCCTTCGGCTTCTCAGTCGGCTCCCTTGGCATTCGCAGCAATCCGGATCAACCGTCGCCCCATAGCGCGTCCATGAAACCCTTCTGGTCGAAGTCGGGATCGACAGGCCCGATCTTGGCGGTAAGTCTGCGGGCTATCTTCCGGCGCGATGTCTTGAGCATGGGAAGGGGAACCTCGAAGACCTGGGTTGGCTCCCTGGGCATCTCAGGGCACCAGCCCCATGCGAACCGGCGATCAAGTTGCGATAGAGCATCTTCGCCAAGCCAGCCCAAATAGCCACAGGTCACGACCCGCTCGCTGTCGGAAAGCTCGGGGCCGGTCGTGAAAGAACGGCTGTCCGATAATCCCGATATAGGGGCTATCTGCCGGACCAGATTTTTCACGGCAGCGCTGCCCTCAGACGTTAGGCCGATGCCCTCGAACTCTCTGGAAGGGAGGTGCCGGATTTCGACACGAATGCGCTCCGGCGCTGCAAGGCCTGCGGCGACCAGATGCCGGGCGGTTTCGATGTCGACGTAGCCACGGCTGTCCAGTTGCATCAGGGCCTGTCCTGTCCTGGTAAGCTTGGTCAGGATCATCGAATGCTGAAGGGGCTGGCGCATGGGGTGTCTCCTCGGAACTGGCTTGGAATATGCTGAATTATCCATTTTTTAGATAATCTGAAAAGCAGATTACCGCTTGCGCCCAAAGAGGTGGCGCAGCGACATGACGAAGACGATCAGAAGCACAGGTCATGTGGCTTTATGTGAAGCGCTGATCGACGCCCGGAAGGCGGCAGGCCTGACGCAGGCTGGAATGGCCGAGCGCCTTAAGTGCCATCAGTCTCTGGTTGCCAGGATCGAGAGTGGCGAGCGCCGGATTGATGTCGTTGAGCTGGTGGTCCTTGCCCGCGCGATCGGTGTTGTGCCGTCTGTGATCCTGGAGCAGGTCGTGGATGCGACTGAGCCAGATCATCGTATCTGACTTCATCTTCCCAAAAGTATCCTCGGGGGAGCGCCGTCAGGCGCGGGGGCAGACAGCCCCTAGAACGCCTCAGATTTTTGACTGCCTAGTCGGACAACGCTTTGTCATCGCAACATAGCGTCTCTTCCTCGATTGCCCGGCACTCATGCCACACAGCTAAAGAAACTCAGAACATGGACACGCGAAGTCCTCAGCAGCGCCGCCGCATTATCCAGTCGGTTAAGCAAAAGGGCACAACCTCTGAGCTGGTGGTGCGCCGTCTCCTGCACGGTGCTGGCTATCGATACCGCCTCCACCGTAAAGGCCTGCCGGGCCGTCCGGATATCGTCTTCGGGAAGCGGCGGAAGGTGATCTTAGTACATGGCTGCTTTTGGCATGCCCACGGATGCAGTAAGGGGAAGGCTCCCAAATCGAAACTCGATTACTGGGGGCCGAAGCTTGCGCAGAACGTGGAGCGCGATGCCAAGAACGTACGTGATTTGGTGAATGCCGGATGGCAGGTGCTTACAGTCTGGGAATGTGAGACTAGAGACCCGGCACGTTTGCTCTTAGTTCTCCGGGATTTGTGGGTGAATAAGGAAAACGATCGACATATAGAAACCTCTTGGTTAGAATGTCGAATCGAGAACTAAGAAACTACAGGAGACGGCAAATGCGGCCGGTGGGTATTGATCTTTTTGCCGGTGCGGGCGGCCTCAGCCTGGGCTTTGAACAGGCCGGCTTCGATGTGCGGGCGGCCGTTGAGATCGACCCAGTGCACTGCGCTGTCCACGAGTTTAATTTCCCAAATACTGCTGTGCTGCCCCACTCTGTCGAACACCTGAACGGTGATGACATCCGCCGCGCCGCTGGTCTGGGTGATGCTAAGGTAGACTGTGTCTTTGGCGGTGCGCCCTGCCAGGGATTTTCCCTGATCGGGCACCGAGTCCTGGACGATCCACGTAACCGTCTTGTGCTGGATTTTGTACGCATCGTACGCGAGCTGGATGCCACGATGTTCGTCTTCGAGAACGTGAAGGGGCTGACGGTTGGGAAGCACCGCAAGTTCCTGCAGGAGCTGGAGACCGCCTTCAATACGGCCGGTTACGACGTGCGCCTGCCTTGGAAGGTGCTTAATGCCGCGCATTACGGCGTGCCGCAGTCGCGTGAGCGCTTCATCCTCATGGGGGCGAAGAAGGGGCATCCGCTTCCCGACTATCCGGCACCGCAGACGAACATTTCCGGCAAGCCGGTGAAGTTTCCCGAGCTGCCGTTCGGGCCTAGTTGTGAAGAGGCGATCGGCGACCTTCCCGACGCCGACAGCTACCGAACTCTCCACGCATCCGATGCGGTTCCCACTTCACGCTTCGGCGAGCCTTCGGCTTACGCTGCCGAAATGCGTTGCCTAGGCAACGACTCTTGGCACTATGGTCATGTACGCGATTGGGACCCGGCTGTGCTGACGTCTAGCGCTCGTACTGAACACACGGATATTTCCCGCCGCCGATTCGCGGCTACTGAGCCTGGAACGGTCGAGCCGATCAGCCGCTTCTTCAAGCTAGCTCCCGGTGGTGTTTCCAACACGCTGCGCGCCGGTACAGACGGCGCACGCGGGGCGTTTACAAGCCCCCGCCCAATCCACTACCGCTACCAGCGCTGCATCACGGTGCGCGAGATGGCGCGGCTGCACGGTTTCCCGGACTGGTTCCGCTTTCACGTTACGAAGTGGCATGGCGCACGTCAAATCGGCAATGCCGTGCCGCCGCCTCTGGCGAGGGCGATCGCCGAGCAGATTATTGCGGCTCTGGGCGTCAAACCCACCCGCCCATCTGCACCGATTGCCCTTGGAGACACCGCCTTGCTAACCGGCGACATGACCGACGCAGCTGCATATTTCGGGGTTCCGGCTCCGTCTGGACGGCGTGACCGCAAGAGCGGTGCGCGCAAGCGCCGTCAGGAAGACATCGAAGCCGAACTGCAGCAGGCTGCCAATGGCTAAGGAGCCAAACCGCTACGGTGCCCTGATCGAGAAGATTTTCTTTGATCGGTACGAAGAAGGTGCTGCGGCGCTGGAGTTTACCCGCGAGGACATCGAGGACGCTGCGGCCGCCCTCAATATCCGGTTGCCGAAGAACCTGGGCGATGTGCTGTATTCCTTTCGCTTTCGTGTGGCGCTTCCGGAGCCAATCGTCGCGACGCAGGACGAGGGGCGTGAATGGGTTATCGAGCTGGCCGGAAGGGCGCAGTACCGCTTTCGCTTGGTGAAGGCGAACCGCATCGTCCCGCGTGACGATCTGGTGACGATCTCTATCCCTGATGCCACGCCTGAGCTGATCCGAGCCTATGCCCTGGACGACGAACAGGCTCTGCTGGCGATCGTTCGCTATAACCGGCTTATCGACACTTTCCTAGGGCTGACCACCTATAGCTTGCAGAACCATCTGCGCACGACCGTGCGGGGCATCGGGCAGATTGAGATCGACGAACTGTATGTCGGTCTCGACAAGCGCGGCTGTCATTACGTCATCCCGGTACAGGCGAAGGGCGGTAAAGATCAGATCGGCATCGTTCAGACCACGCAAGACATCCGCTTCGTTGAGCAGCGGTTTCCCGATATGCAGTGTCGCGCCATTTCAGCGCAGTTCATGTCTGACCAGGTCGTTGCGCTGTTTGAGTTGACGCTTCAGGACGATGAGATCAGGGTTGTCGAAGAACGGCACTACAAGCTGGTGCCAGCGTCCGACCTCGATCCGAATGCTATCCGTGCCTACCGAACTTAATTGAGACGCTACACTTTGCCGCCTAGATTATCCAAGAAAACACCCGTCATCGAGTATCTGTTCCGGGAGTTTCAGGCCGGAAAATATCCGGATGGAACCGTGTATTCCGATGATGTGTAAACGCCATTCATGCCTGCAAGGCGAAGCTTGGAACAGGGAATCCTGCGAACTTCCTGAAGGACATCATCCGTAAGAGCACTGCCAACAACAATTGGCCGGACATCGCTGCGAAAGCAGGATTCTTCGGACGGCAGAGGTATGAAGACAAGCGGGTGTTCCAGTTTGTCCCCTATGCGCCGGGGTAGACCGAACCGTATCCCGATTATTACCTGCCGACAGCGAGCACTCCGAGATATTTTCTGCAATTCGCCACTGTTCCAGCCGTCGCGAGAGAATTGGGCAGGAAAGAAGAAAGCTGGCTTATGCAGGTGGCAGTATCGCTGCGGCTGATCGAAAGCCAGCTTTCTCTGTTCTCGCCTCTTTGGGGCCGTCTTCGCGATGTCACCCACCCATCTTCAGATGTCGATGAAAACACAACCGGAGATCGACGGCACGTTCCTAGTCAGCCACAACAGCCGCCGTGCTTTGCGTGTTGGCATGGAAACCTTCGCGCTGATCACCTGCGAAGCGAAGGGAGATGGTGAGCGACTGCTGGAAGATCAGATCCGGGAGCAGGTCGCCCAAAGGGATCGCTCGCTTTGACCCGGCCAACTTCAAAATATCCGGTCATACTTCATGGGGCAGGTTGCGCGAACCCACGGCTCAGTGAGATACCTAGCGGGCAAATTTTTGGGGCAGGTCACCGGGAGTAAAGTATGTCCGATTTCGTCGCTTCTGTTCAGTACAACGATTTTAAGGGGACTGTCGCCGCAGATAGGTCTGATACCGAGAGCATGGCCGACTATCTGGTTGGCGCGGGCCTTGCCACGGATGATGAAAGAGTGATCGGCTACCGCATTTCTTTCAACGGCAATCACGGAAAAGAATACGAACCCGGCGTCTTAGTCTATTTGCAGAAAGGCAGGTATGACGATCCTGAAAAAGTTGTCCGAGCCATTGATATTGAGATGACTGGGTCGAAATTCTTTTCGTTCTTCAAGCGTTTCTCTCTGGTCCTGATGCAAGATGGACTTGATCTGTCTAACATCACTGTTGACGGCCCGCACTACGACGACTGAGACAAGTTGCTTCGTTCAAGTTCTCGAGATCCTCGCCATTCCTGAGAATTTCCCGACGAGGCCCTATCGGAAGGTTTGTGCGTAGGATTACTCTAAGGCGGAACCTTCAGCGAACACTCATGGTGGGTTGCTGTTTCTGATCACCTTGTAAGCTGTTGATCTGCCTATGCCGAGATGTTTTGCGGCCTGGGCGACGGATTTTCCGGTGCTGACGAGATCTTGGAGGGCTGAGATTGTCTCGGGCTGCAATGATGGCCGCCCGGGGGTGCGGCCATGTTTCCGCGCGTTGATCAAGCCGTCTTTGGTGCGCTCAGAGATCAGGCGCCGCTCGAAATGCGCAATAGCCCCGAAGACGTGGAATACGAGTTCGCCAGCGGCGGATGTCGTGTCGATCCTCTCCTCAAGGCTGATCAGATTGATCTCTCGGGCCTTGAGGTCATCGACAATTTCCAGAAGCTCTTTGAGCGAGCGGCCCAAGCGATCGAGGCGGATGACAGCGAGAGTATCGTTGGGTCTGGCCTGATCAAGCAAGGCCGCCAGACCGGGTCGGTTGAACGTCTTGCCGGAGATCACGTCCTCGAACACGCGAATAGCGCCGTGCTGCAGCAACCGGTCTTTCTGGCCGGACAGGTCTTGATCGGCGGTGGAGACCCTTGCGTATCCGAGGATGTCGCCCGTGCGTGTCATAGTGTCTCCAAAACGAACGGTTTGAGGACGTCTTCCCGAGAGATGGGTGATCGTTCTTCTGGGTGTCGATATCTGTCTATTTAATAGTCTTCATATTAAGGCGTGTCCAGAAAACTTCAACACCGTTTTGAGGACACATATGCCCCCTCGCTCGCTACTTTCCGCCCGTGCCCGGGCAGACCTCTTCGATATCTGAGACGACTGCGGGGCCGTGCAACCTGGAGCCGATGTCACTGCACGGGCATGGATGCTGATTATGCTCGGCCGAGTGCGGCCATTCGAATGACTGACACACGTCAAGTTTTTCTTGCGCGACGCGATTTTCGCGGCTTACGATTTTTCTGTTACGGTATAAGGTATTAGCTGCATGACAGACACCTTGGTCTGGGAATTTGACGGGCGCTTTGACCGCCTCTACATTCACTTCGACGTCAGCGATCATTTCCTGAAACTGGACACCTTCATCAAGACGGCGGAAAGCGCCCGGAAGGTGATTGACGCTCTGGACGAAACCTTTTTCAACGGCAGCCTTGAATATGAACTGATCGTCCTGCCACCGGCGAAAGGAACGTTCCTTTCCAAGCTGGCTATATGGATTTCAGGCGGGACAACGGCGGTCTTTGGTTTCCTGAATACCGATGTCGGTTCGGCCTACGTTGAAGGACTTACTGGGCGGACACCGGCAGAATGGGCGCAGTCCTTTGGGGAAGATCACCGCGCCCGGATTGACGCCTTCCACGTCGAAACAGAAACGTCGGAAAATGACGAAACCGGTCTTGACGTGACCGAAGGTCCCTCGGAGGCCTTGCCGATTAGTGCCGATGAAGCCTGCAAAGAGGCGGCGCAAATTGTGGTGGCGATGGCACGAGGCGTCCTTGAGAAAAGTCCGGACGAAATCCAGAAGGTAGGAATGGAGGTTGGAGCACTGCCAGATGCCGTCGACGCGCGCGCAGACTTCTACGCCGCATGTATCGAAGACCGCGACGTGAAGCGGGTAGGTTTCACACCGGACGACGACTTCCCGATTCCGCGCAACTCATTCCCCAAGCGCGCCCAAAAGCCAGCTCGGAAGCCCAAGGGCAAAGAGCCGCCCGAATTGGCTGTGTCCATTGAAAGCATCTATGTCACCTCTCCGAACTGGGACAAAGAAGACCAGAAGACCCGGCAGTGGAAGGGCAAGGACCAGATCAGACGGGATTGTTACTTCGTGATCGAAGACGCCGAATTCTGGCACAAGGTGACACACAAGGCCCTTCATGTGGAAGTGCTGGACAATCTGAAAGTGCAATGGGCTTTTCAGAACATCGATGGACGCCCCAAGAACCGGCGCGTTCTTCGCGTTCTGGAGTTCAACGGTGACAAGTTGGCAGACCCCCTACCGCCCGCCGCCGTCCGGGCCATACTTGGACAGTACTCCGAGTATGAAGCCAGCATTGGCCCGCGAACGCTATTCGATCAATGACCATTTGTTTACCATAAGCGAGATTCAGAACATGCTTGGGTATTTTCGATGCTGGTACGAAGGATCGGCTGTAGTCACTCCGATGTGTATTTCTCCCAAAGCCGCTCGATTAGTTGACCTTGGGTAATCCCAAGCCGCTCCGCCTCAGCCGCTATGGCTTCCCCTACCTCCGGGAAAACCTTCGGGTGAAGTTGCCAAGTGCGGGGGCTAGGCTTGCGGCCGGGCTTCTTTCGTGGCGTTCGATCAAGGAACCCCCTCGCCTCTCCCACGTCGTCTACGCGCCGAACCTCTTCGACAGTAGTATCTTTCGGGCGGGCCTTCAGCCCGGATAGTCTATTTGAGCCGCTCATAGACAGCCTCCGTGAAACTTTGGGCGTTCGTGATAGCCTTATCGACCTTGCCTCCCGTCACCATCTCCGGGTCTTGCATCATCGCTGTCAGATCGCCGCCATAGGCGAAAATTTCAGAGAAAGCTGCCCGTGCGACCAGAGAGGGCTCGATCACGTCGATCCCTGCCCCGCGTAGCTGCTCTTCGAGTTCTTTCTGGACACGGCTTTTCACGGCAGCGCTCGTCTTGGTCAGAACGACCGCGTGGCGAATTTTGCGGCCGAGAGCTTCCTCTTCTTCCCGGATCAGCGCGAGTGCTTCCGAGCCGATCTCAGCATCAAGCGCGGTTGGTTGCATTGGCACGATCACCAGATCGGCCTGAGATATTGCCCGGCTAACGAGTTGCGAGGCTACGCCTTCGAGGTCCACGATAACAATCCTGCCGTCCCCATCCGCGCTTCGAATGGTCGGTACGATTTCTGACCGGCCGATATCGCTCAGGAGAGTGACACCCTTGGGCGTGCCGTGAGAGGCCCAACGGGTCAGGGATTTGTTCGGGTCGCAGTCCAGGACTGTAACCTCAGCCCCCATGCGGGCAAATTCCGATGCGAGGAGCACGGCGCATGTGGATTTTCCGACACCCCCCTTGGGGCTTGCCATGACGATGACGGGCATTGCTCGAACCTGCCTGTTTGTTTTACCGGGTTTGTATCCGTTACCAAAATTATTTTCAACACCAGAAATAAATCTGTAACCGGCAACATTTCCATAACCGGATTTTCATCCTGTTAAGGTCTCCCACGTTTTTCGAACCACTTCCGGCAGAAGCCGACAAAAGCCCCATCGGCATCGCGGGGCGGTTCAAAAATCCAGTCCCGCCACTCGCGTTCGAGGTAGTGCACGTCCCAGCCTGGCGCGACTTGCCTAGCGCGTTCATAGGTATCCGGCGTCAGCGGGGGAACACGCCCTTCGATCATCGGCGCAGGGGCCATCGTGCCGCGATTGGTGAAGATAATCATGTCCGCAGTTTCGTCGAAGGTAACGTTGTAGTCGGGCAAGTGGTCATGCTGGACCAGCTGCTTGATCATCTGGCGGAAGCGCTTCTCCGGGCTTTGGGATCCGGTCTTGAGCAGAAGTTTCCGCAAGGTGATCCGCCACGTCCTCTGCTGCCCGCAGTGCTTTCGAGCGATCTCGTACACGCGGCGTTCGATTGGCTTACGCAGTCGGAAATAGTCTCGGTGCAGGGTCAGGACCTCTTCTTTCCGGATCGCGTTGAACACCCAATCCGACAGCTTCACCTCACACCAGAGTAGGCGGCCGTCCAACCCGTGCTTGCGACGGATCGAGGATGCGTCGATCAGACCGAAGCCGTCGATCTGCTCTTCATCGCCGCTGACAATGTTGGTCCTGATCCGTGTTCCTTCGAGGCGGTCAAGCGCATCGAGGAGGGATTGATACTCCCGACCGCTTGTTCCCCGGTTGGTGAAGATCAGCAGTTCCCGCGAGTTAATCCGAACACGCGGCGACACCTGCTCACCCAGCTTCAGCTTCGCCATAATCTGACTGATGCAGTAGATCAGGATGTCCTTGTCATAAATCGTGGCGAGACCTTTGACACTCGGCGTGATTTCCAACCAGTTTTCGCCGTTCCTGTAGCGCTTAACCGTGGTCTCCGGCTTCTTAGAAAGGGAGTAAAACGGGTGCTCCATGTGCTGCATTACGTCCTTCAGGACCGCATCAGCCACATCGCAAATGAACAGATCGTGCTGCGGATGGCGATCAGGGAGCAGAGGCGTCAACGAATTCGTGTTTTCAGTTACCAT
>NZ_CP067132.1:387500-420573 GCF_028553745.1 Paracoccus seriniphilus | reverse complement strand
AGGTCAGCGACAAGGCACAGGTGGTGCGTCTTGCGGTCTTGCCGATGTTTGCCAGCCGCTGGCTGTCGGCGCGGCTGGGCAGCTTCTGGGAGGATCATCCTGATCTGCAGCTGACCTTCCAGAACCACAACAACAGCTATGCGCGGATGACCACCCCTTCAGATTTTGCCGATCTGGGCATCCAGTGGGGCCTGGGAAACTGGCCGGAATTCGATGCGATCAAGCTGTGGGACGAACGGATGGTGGTGGTCTGCAGCCCCGAATTCCTGCAACGGCATCCGATTCACATCCTGCAGGACGTTCAGGATTGCCCCTTGCTGCATGTCGATGATGATCGGATGTGGGCCGAATGGTTTCGCAATGCCGGCCTGGATCTTGCCCGGAACGGACGGCAGACCATGCTGGAGGACCGCCATTTCCAGCTTGGTTCGACCGTGAACGGGCTAGGCGTCTCGCTGTTCGCGGAAAGCATGATTCAAAGCGAGTTGCGCGCCGGTCTTGTGGTCAACCCCTTCGGGCACAGCTTTGAAACCGCCTTCGCCTATCATCTTGTCGTACCCAAGGCCGTGCAGTTGTCACGCTCGGCCAACATGTTCCGGAAATGGTTCCTGGCGCTGTGCAAGGCATCGCATTCTCCGGGATAAATGCCGTATCGAGGCGGGGGCGGCCCTTTTGAACAACCGGCAATGGCCAATGCCATCGCCGGTGCCTGTTTCAGCCCGTCCTTCGCCTGTCAGGCGTCAAGTTCCGCAGCCTGCTTTCGCAGCACGAATTTCTGGATCTTTCCGGTCGTGCTGCGCGGGATGGTCGTAAAGACGAAACAGCGCGGCACCTTGAAATGGGCCAGATGTTCGCGGCACCAGCTTGTCAGCATGTCCGGGTCGGCGCTGTGGCCTTCGGCCAGTTCGATGAAGGCGCAGGGGGTTTCACCCCATTTGGGATCTGGCTTGGCAACCACGGCGGCGACCGCCACGGCCGGATGACGATAAAGCGCCTCTTCAACCTCGATGGAAGAGATGTTCTCGCCGCCCGAGATGATGATGTCCTTGGCGCGATCCTTCAACTGCACATAGCCATCTGGGTGGATCACCGCCAGATCGCCAGAATGGAACCAGCCCCCGGCAAAGGCCTCTTGCGTGGCTTTCGGGTTGCGGAAATAGCCCTTCATAACGACATTTCCGCGAAACATTACCTCGCCCATGGTTTCGCCATCGCGGGGCACCGGCTGCATGGTCTCGGGGTCCATGACCTCCAGCTGTTCCAGCGCCAGATAGCGCACCCCCTGGCGCGCCTTCAGCGCCGCCTGCCGGTCGCCGGGCAGCGCCGACCAGTCCTGATGCCAGTCATTCACCACCGCCGGACCATAGGTCTCTGTCAGCCCATACAGATGGGTCACATCGAATCCGGCAGAGCGCATATCGGCCAGCAGGCTTTCGGGGGGCGGCGCGGCGGCGGTGAAGAATTGCACCGGCCGGGGCAGATCATGGCGGATCCCGTCGGGCGCGGAAACGATCAGCGACATCACGATGGGCGCCCCGCAAAGATGGGTCACGCCCTCATGCGCCAGCGCATTCCAGATCGGCGCGGCGCGGACCTGGCGCAGGCAGACATGCGTGCCGATGATTGCCGACAGGGTCCAGGGGAAACACCAGCCATTGCAGTGGAACATCGGCAGCGTCCACAGGTAGACCGCGTGTTTGCCCATCGAGGTCGTCACCGCATTGCCCTGAGCCAGCAGATAGGCCCCGCGATGGTGATAGACGACGCCCTTGGGATCGCCCGTCGTGCCCGAGGTATAGTTGATCGCAATCGCGTCCCATTCATCCTCTGGCATCAGCCATTCGAAATCCGGATCGCCCGAAGCCACAAAGGCTTCGTAATCCTGTGCCCCAACCGCATCGGCGGGCATCGGCAGCGGTGGATCGGTGAACTCGGGATCGTCATACTGGATCACGATGGGCGAACCCTGCGCCAGCGCGAGCGCCTCTTGCAGCAAGGGCATGAATTCGCGATCGACAATGACCAGCTTTGATTGCGAATGATCCAGCTGGAAGGCGATGATTGCCGCATCCAGCCGGGTGTTGATCGAGTGCAATACTGCGCCGCTCATGGGAACGCCGTAATGGCATTCCAACATCGCCGGCGTATTTGCCAGACAGGCCGAGACCGTATCCCCGCGCCCGATGCCGGAAGCGCTCAGTGCCGAAGCCAACCTGCGCGAGCGGGCATAAAACTCGCCATAGCTGCGGCGCAGGGGACCATGCACGATGGCGGTATGGTCGGGAAAGACGCTGGCCGCGCGTTCCAGGAAGGTCAGCGGCGTCAGCGGTTGGTGATTGGCCGGGTTCCGTTCCAGCCCGGTGCTGTAGAAGTTGTTGCTCATGGTGTCACCGGTCCTCCCAACTGGGCGCGCGCTTTTCGATGAAGGCGCCAATGCCTTCCTGCGCATCGCGCGCCAGCATGTTCTCGACCATCACTTTCGAGGCATAGTCATAGGCCTCGGCCAGCGGCATCTCGCGCTGCGCATAGAAGGCCCGCTTGCCGGTTGCCAGGGTCATGCTGGACTTCGAGGCGATCTTGCGCGCCAGATCCATCGTGGCCTGCTGCAGTTCCCCCTTGGGCGCGATGCGATTGACCAGACCGATCTCGGCAGCGCGGGCGGCTGGTGTCATGTCGCCGGTCAGCAGCATCTCCATGGCGTGCTTGCTGGCCACATTGCGCGACAGCGCCACCATGGGGGTCGAACAGAACAGACCGATATGCACGCCGGGCGTGCTGAATTTCGCGTCTTCTTCGGCAACAGCCAGATCGCAGCTGGCGACAAGCTGGCAGCCCGCAGCAGTGGCGATGCCGCTGACCTCGGCAATGACCGGCTTGGGGCAGTTCACGATGGCCTGCATCACGCCCGAGCATTTGGCCATGATACGGGCAAAATAGGCCTGCCCGCCATCATCGTCCGCGCGGCCTGCCGTCATCTCCTTCAGATCATGACCGGCACAAAAGGCGGGACCATTCGCAGCCAGGACCACCACCCGCACATCGGTGTTCTGCCCCGCCTCGGCAAAGGCTTGTTCCAGGCGGTCCAGCATTGCCTCTGACAGCGCGTTGCGCCGCGCCACATCATTCAGCGTCAGCCGCAAGATGCCAGAGCTTTCCAGCTCTTGCAGCAGGATGTCAGTCTCGGCCATTCTCGCCCTCCCCCGATCGTCATGGTCGCTACAGGATGATGTTGATTTCGCCGCGATCAGCAAGGGCAATGACAGAAAATTTCCTGCAGGACGAGAAGATCAGCCCATATCGCTCAGCCGTCGCGCCGCAGTCCGTATCAAGTTGCTGGCATGGATGAAGCGCGCGCCAGAAACCCGCTCGCGCCGACTGACAAGCCACAGGTCATGCCAGCGCCGTTTCGCAAGCGGCACGATCTGCACCTGATCCCTGTCGGCATAGGCCTCGACCCCGCTGCGTGGCAAGAGCGTATAGCTGATCCCCTTGGCGACCGGAGCAGGAATCTGACCGATCTGGTTCACATAGGCCCGCAGGCGCAGACGGTCCGCTCCCGGATATGACTTGGGAAAGTTCAAACGCAGCAGATCATCGGCATAGGCATATCCATCCGGATGGGCGACGAAACCGCGCGCATCGAGTTGCTGAAAATCGTCGATCCTGCCCGTCGATGACGCCGGCAGCAAAAGGCACAGTTCTTCGCGGCCCAGATATTGCGCCTCAAGCCGAACTTGGCCCGGATCACGGTCCAGCACGGCCAGGTCAAACCGGCCTTCCAACAGCCCGGCAAGAACCGCTGTCTGCGGTGCCGCCTCAAGGTGCAGGGACAGATCCGGAGCCTGCTGCATCCAGGGCAGCAGATCGGGGTAGAGCAACATCGCGAAACTGCCCGAGCAGGCGATATGCACCGCCCCGGAATCGCGGTCGTCGGTTTCGATGGCTTCGCGCAGCCGCTCTTCCTCGGCGCGGCGCGACAGACCCAGCGCAAAGACGGCCTCACCAACGGGAGTCAGCGAGAAACCCTTGCCATGACGCAGGATCAGCGCCTGCCCCACCTGCCCTTCCAGCTTGCGCAGGTGCTGAGACACGCCCGGTTGCGTCATGTTCAGCCGTTCGGCTGTGCGCGTGAAATGGGCGGTCTCACAAAGCGTCGTGAAGGTTTCCAGCCAGGTCGCATTCAGCATGGCAAATCATAACAATATATTATTATTTTTATACTTAATGACGATTTCACAATCGTGCTGCCCCTGTCTACCCCGTCATCATCAAATGACATCTGGAGGACATGATGAATCCGACCCCGCGCACATTCTCACATATTGGCCTGTCGGTTCCCGATCTGGACGCCGCCGTGAAATTCTATTCGGAAGTTCTGGGTTTCTATATCGTGATGCCCCCGTCACAAGCGGTCGAGGATGACTCGGCCATTGGCATCATGTGCACCGATGTCTTTGGTTCGGGCTGGGGTTCGCTGCGGATTGCCCGTCTGTCGACAGCGGACGGGATCGGCATCGAAATATTCGAGTTCCCCGGCAATTACGCCCCCGAACAGCGGTTGGAACACAAGCGCCACGGAACCTTTCACTTCGCCGTTCAGGATCCGGATGTCGAAGGCCTGACAGCACGCATCGTGGCCGCCGGGGGTCGTCAGCGCATGCCGGTCAGAGAGTATTTCCCCGGCGAGAAACCCTATCGCATGGTCTATGTCGAAGACCCTTTCGGCATTGTCTTCGAACTCTACAGCCACAGCTACGAGCTGACATATTCCGCAGGGGCCTACGTCTAGGCGATTTGCTCAGGTCAGGCCGCGCCCCGGCACCGAGGTCGCGATCCAATCCTGCAGGTCGGCGCCCCGTTCAGGCCGCACCGTATCTTGCACGCATCTCGGCAAAGGACATCAGCTTTCTGCGCGCATCGTCCCACAGGTGCAGCCTGACCGAGGCAAAGCTCTCGCGGATTGTCAGGCGCTGCGCCTCGGCCAGTTCCGGGTGATCACGGATCACGTCGGGCAGGCGATAGAAGGGAATGCGCGAATACAGGTGATGCACATGGTGGATGCCGATATTGCCCGACAACCAGCGCAACGGCTGTGGCAGGACATAATGCGAACTGCCCTCAAGCGCGGCATCATGCAGCTGCCAGTCCTCGGCATTGGACCAATGGGTTTCTTCGAACTGATGCTGCACATAGAACAGCCAGACCCCGATGGTCGCCGCCACCACGGATGTCGGCAGGAAGATCAGCAGCAGTGGTGCCCAGCCGCCCAGCCACAGGACGATCCCCAGCAGGACCGCGATACAGGCATTGGTGCCCATCGCCGAAATCCAATAGCGCCGCCCCGAGGTCATCAATCCGAATGGCAACCTGTTCTGCAGGATGAACAGATAGCTGGGCGCAAGGGCAAAGAGGAACAGCGGGTGGCGATACAGCCGGTATGACAGCCGTCCCATAAGAGATCTCTCGCGGTATTCCGAAATGGTCAGGGTCAGGACGTCGCCAATGCCGCGCTGATCCAGATTTCCGTGATGGGCATGGTGGATCGAATGCGTCCGACGCCAGACAGCATAGGGCGTCAGCGTCAGGACGCCCAACATGCGGCCCAGCCAATCCTGCGCCTTCCGGTTTTTCAGGAAGGCACCATGCCCGCAGTCATGCTGGATGATGAATATCCGCACCAGGAAACAGCCATTGATCATGGCGATCGCCACGGCAAGCCATGGGCTGACCGACAGCGCCATCCAGGCCAGGGCCCATAATCCAAGGAAGGGAACAAGCGTCACCGCCAGTTCGAAAAGGCTACGGCGGGTCGAGGGTTCACGGTATCGCGACAAAATGGAAAGCCATGCGCGGGCTGAGCGCGGTAAATGGGTTTGGTCTGACATCAATGCCTATCGTTTCTTGCTTGTTGAACTTTGCCATGCTTCCGAGAAGCCCGTCCAAAGACCACCGCGCCTGCAATCCGCAAATGCTTCTAGCGGTTAAGGGCCACCAAGAATTTGTCAACTGAATTGATGCAAATTCACGCAGAACATGCCCAAAACGTTACGGCCTATTGTCCGCGCGCCCTCCGACAACTCCCTCGCCTATGATTGTCGCGATATCATCCGCGACCGGACAGGACGGGAAAAGACCGTATCCTGACAATGACGCGACGCATTTGCATCCTGTCACAGGTCACCATCACGGGCCGTCCTTCTCCCCTGCAGCACTGCCGGAGGTCAGAGCAGCAAAGAGAGTTGGAACGGCCTGTCTCGCGGCACGGCAGTTGCCATGATCTCTTCGGCACGCAGAACCACCATTGCTGCGGCGCGTGCATCTTCCCCGGCATCGTGATGGCGGAACTCCAGATCAAGATGACGCTTGAGGTTGGCCAGCCCGTGGCCACCGTTGCCCTTCAACTCGGGCCAAGCCGCGCGGGCGATGCTCACGCTGTCATGCCAGACAAGACGTGGTGCCACCTGCCCCTGCGCCCTGCAGGCGGCCTGTATGGCACGCTCATCAAACCGGCTGTGCTGCACCAGGGGTTGGCGGTTCAGTCGCAACAGCAGATCCGGCCAGATCTGCGCAAAGGCCGGGGCGCCAGCGACCGTTTCCGGACCGATACCGTGCAGCCTTGTATTGAAGGGCGCGAATGGCACCAACGGGTCCAGGAATGTCGACCAAGTCCGAATCCCGTTGTTCATGTCCACACAGGCCAGCCCGATCTGGCAGATGCTGGCGTTGTCGCCACAGGCTGTTTCCACATCCAGCGCGATAAAGCGGAAATCGCCCGTCGGCAGGGTAGCGATCATTTTGCGGCCTGGTTCATGGGATCCCTCGCTGTTGCTGCAAGCCTGTCACAACAGCTCCGCAATTCCGAGACCCCATCCGTCAATCGTGAAGTGGATTCCAAACCGACATGGTCAGTATCGGCCGCAGGGCCTTGATCGATCAAGAATGTTGCCCGCCGAGTAACGCGTCAAATCAGGTACTGGCTGCAAGTGCAGACGAACCACCCCCTGAACCGGCCCCTTGGTCAGGAGATGATCTCGCGAATGCACCACGTCGCGTATGGATCGAGCAAACCGTCAGGTAGAGTGGCCTTTTCGTTCCCCGTCATCCTTGGTGCATGGCCTTGGCACGATGGCTTCAGCTGATCCGGGTCATCCTGCTTGACGTGAACTGCGCGAGCGCGCCATCAATCGCCGTCTTGAAGGCCGCGAAATGTGGAGTTTCCACATGAGCCTGCCAGGAGGCGCGATCTTGCCATTTTTCATACATGATGAAATGTGCGGGGTCTTCATCGTCCTCATGCAGATCGTAATTGATGCAGCCGGTCTCGGCCTGCGTGGGCGGCACGAGGCGCAATAGCGCCCCTCTGACCATTTCGATCTGATCGGCTTTGGCATGGATATTGGCGATGATGGTCAGTTCGGTCACGGTGTCAGTTCCTTGGTGGACAGTTGCGTCAACGATGGGGTTACAGCCTGACGGATTCCGGATAAACACGTATCATTCAAAATGATAATCCGGAAAATCCACATAATGCTGATCGAGAACATCCGTCTTTTCCTGATCATCGCGGAAAAAGGCAGCCTGATCGCCGCCGCGCGCGAGACCAGATTGTCCGCCACGACCGTGTCCGAACGGCTCGCCGCGCTGGAAGCACATTACGGAGTCGTCCTGTTCAACCGCACCACCCGATCGATCAGCCTGACGGATGAGGGCCGCACCCTGCTGAATGGCGCCAGAATAGTGCTTGGCGAAATCGAAGATCTGGAAACCCGTATCCGCTTCGGGGCCGAGACACTTTCTGGTCCGATCCGGGTCAGCGCACCGATCGATCTTGGTCGTAATGTCGTCTCCGAGGTCATCTCGGATTTTACCCGCCAGCATCCCGCCATTTCGATCGAACTGTTCCTGTCGGATGGTTATGTCGACATGGTCGGACATGGGTTCGATCTGGCGCTGCGCTATGGCGAGATCACGGACAGCACCCTGCGCACGCGCAATCTGGGCCAGTTCCACCGGATCGTCTGCGCGGCTCCCTCCTATCTGCAGCTCCACGGCACGCCGCAAGAGCCCGCCGATCTTGCCGGGCACAATTGCCTGATCATGCGGCTGGGCACCACATTGGACAATGTCTGGCACTTTGGTCCCGACAAGGCACCCCAGAGTGTCACGGTGCGGGGAAACAAGACGGTGAATGATGGCTCGATGGTGCGACAATGGGCACTGGAAGGGCAAGGCATCATCATGAAATCCGAACTCGACGTGGCGCAGGACATCAAGGCCGGGCGGCTTGTAGCGCTGCTGCAGGATTACACTGCCGCGCCCAAACCGCTGCAAATGATGTTTCCGCCCGCACGCGCACAACCGCGCCGCGTCCGTGCTCTGGCCGACGCGCTTGGGACGGCGGTGGGCCAGGTCAAATCACCTCTGCCAGTGCAGGAATTCTCTCACGGCCCCGAAGCGTGAATGGAACCAGCCATGGCAGCCTTCGATCATGATCTGAATGGCAATACCTTTCGAAATTGTCGCGTCACCGTCAGAGATATCGGCAGCTCCCTCTATTCCGACACCGTCGTCAGTGAAATCGGTGGCATGCTGAGCCGCAGCCCCTTTGCATGCCATTGATTGCGATCATCCATCAGCGCCGCGTCGCGCGCCTGTTCCGGCGTCGCGCCCTGATGGATCACATATTGCATCGGGGAAGAAGAGGCTGAAAACACAGTCGGAATACCGCCAGCCCTTCCGGACGATTGGCGGTCTCGAATGAGGGCATCACCAAGTCGCGATTTTCCCGATACAAAGCACTCATATGCTGCCGCAAGATAAAATCTGCTCCGGCCGTCCCATCGCGAACGCCCGGAGCCATGTCAGATCATCAGATCATTCAAATGACGAGGCCGCATAGAATTTCTCGTCGACCCAGGCACCATCCGTGGCTTTCTTGACCATATAGGCACCTGCCGGGGTACCGCTTTCATCCATGGTCAGCGGACCTGCCGCACCCTCATAATCAACGTCCTTGCCTTCGGAAATCGCCTGTTTCGCCGCCGCAAAGGTCGAGACCTTCTCACCGCCCTCGGTGACACCGCGCAGCGCGGCATTCAGGGCCTCGCCGGTGCAGGCATCCGCCGCCTCCAGAGAAATCGCCGTCAGCATCGCCATGTCATAGGAATTGGCCGCGAAGGGGCCGGGTTCCTTGCCGGTCTTTTCCATGGTCAGTTCCGAGAACGCCTTGAACTCGGGCAGTGAACTGTCTGCCTCGGCGATCTCGACATAGGCGCGATCATTCAGCACCCGGGGATCGACCGATTCAAAGACTTCCGGCACCGCCAGGTCGGCGGTCAGCAGCCATTCGCCCTCGAAGCCACCCGAAGCCGCTTCCTTCAGGACGGTCACACCGGATTCCTGCCCGCCCGCCAGATAGATCGCGTCCGGATCATGGGCCAGAACGGAAATCAGTTCGGCCTGATAAGAGGGTTGTCCGGGGTTGTAGATGATGAAATCGGTCAGTTCGATGCCTGCCGCCTCGACCGCCGCTTTGGCGACCTGTGCCGGAGAGATCGTCGATTCCTCGTTCTGCACAAGGAAGGCAACGCGCTTGTATCCCTTTTCCGTCAGCCACAGGCCGGATGCCGCGCCATCACCCAGATCCGAGGACACGGTGCGATACACGTAATCGCCGCCGATCTCGTTCAGGGTGATGGTGCCGGCATAGGGAGACATCATCGGGGTCTTCTTGCGTTTTGCCAGATCGACCAGCGCCACCATTTCCCCCGATGCCGGCCCAAGGATCGCCACGGCATGTTCGGTATCGATCATCTTGTTGGCTTCGCGGATCGCCTGTTCGGCGCTGCCGCCGGTATCTGCAACGGCAATGCTCAGCGGGCCGCATCTGGTTCCGCCAGCCGCATTGACCTCGTCAACGCCAAGCTGGACGGCATCGGCCACGATCTTGCCAAATTCGCCCAATTCGCCGGTCAGGGGAACCAGCACCCCAACAGTCACGCCATCCTCGGCGGCCAGCAGCGGCGGCGCCGAGACCAGCGCTGTCGAGATCGCCGCGGCAGCCGTCATCGTTTTCCGGAATTTCATGGGTCATTCTCCTTGTTGGGTTCTTGTTCTTTTGGGATGCCCCCGCCCGAACCCGGCCGAAGGGCTTGTTGTCGGCTGTCAGTGTTCCTGAAGCAACATGGCCTCAAGCCGCCCGGGCTCAAGCAAGGCCTCGCTTGGCAGGGTTTCGCGGTTGCGCCCGGCGTCGAACATCCAGGTGGTCCGCGAAATTTTCAGGATTTTTTCGGGGTTCTGCTCGACAACCCAGATCACACTCATGCCCGATTGCGCCAGCTCGGTGATCCATTCGACGATACGATCGACAAAGATCGGGGCCAGACCGGCGGTCGGTTCATCCAGAATCAATAGCTGCGGCGAGGCCAACAGGGCGTTTGCAATGGCCAGGGTCTGACGCTCTCCGCCCGACAGGGTGCCCGCCTGCTGGCCGGCGCGCTCGTCAAGGATGGGAAACCGGCGATAGGTTTCCTCGATCAATGCATCGGTTCCGTCAAATGCCAGCGCCGATGCCAGCAGATTGTCGCGCACCGACATTTCCCGGAAGGTGTTGTTCTCTTGCGCGACATAGCCGATGCCAAGTCTGGTCGCCTGAAGGGCGTTCAGCCCCTGAACCGGCCTTCCGTCAATGCCGATTTCACCCTGCGACGCGGGCAGATGCCCCGCAATCGTTTTCATCAGGGTGGACTTCCCTGCCCCGTTGGGGCCGAGAACGCAGGTGATCTCGCCCGGCTGGGCCACGAAATCGACGCCATGCAGGATCGTGACCTTGCCATAGCCGCTGTGCAGCCCCTTGACTTCAAGCTTCATGATCCGCCCCCAGATAGGCCGCGATCACATGGGGATCGCGCCGGATGTCATCGGGCGTGCCTTTGGCCAGCAGCGCCCCGTTTTGCAAAACGACCACGCTGTCGGCCAGCGACATCAGAAAGCCGAGATTATGTTCGACCACGATCAGCGTCGTGCCATCGGCATGCAGATCGGCAAGGATTTCGGACAGTTTTCCCTGCAGCGTCGGATCGACACCGGCTGTCGGTTCGTCCAGCAGCAGGATGCGCGGATCGCGCACCAATTGCCGCGCCACCTCCAGCATCCTCAATTCACCGCCCGACAGGTTCGACACGGCGTCATGGCGCCGCCCGATCAGGCCAACCCGCTCCAGCGCCGCCTCTGCCTTGCCGGTCAGTGCCCTTTCGGCCGGTTTCCAGCGGCCGAACAGCGCCGCCATCGGGCTTTCCTCGGCATGTGCCAGCCCGACCATCACATTGTCGATGACATTCAGGCTTTCAAAGGCACGCGGGGTCTGGAAGGTCCGCCCAAGGCCAAGCGCCGCGATTTCGGCAATATTCAGCGGCGACAGATCGACCCCGTCGAAGGTGACCTTGCCCATGCTGGGACGCAACACACCGGAAATCAGGTTGAATGTGGTCGATTTTCCCGCGCCGTTCGGCCCGATCAGGCCAAGAAAGCCACCCCGCTTCACGTCAAAGGTCAGCCCGTCCTTGCCGCCGACGGCACGGAACTTGTTGAAGTCCTTTGCCACGCCGTCCAGTTGCAGAATGCTATCGGTCATGATTGGGCCTTTCGTGACAGGCGGTCCCAGGGCTGCCAGCGCAGCACGATGATGAAGAGAATCCCGGTAATGACCTCTTCGACCGAGGCCGCGATCTGCGCGCTGCGCACGGTTTCAAAGGGGATCATCCGCACCGCTTCCTGAAAGAAGACCAGCGCCATGGTGCCAAGGATCGCCCCGATGATGGTGCGTTCGCCACCCAGGGCCAGCGCGATCCAGACAAAGAAGGTCACTTCAGCCGTGAACAGTGCAGGTGCCACCAATGTGGTGATCATCGCGTAAAGCGCGCCTGCCAGACCGATCGGGATGGCCGAGATGACGAAGATCTGCAGCCGCACCCGCGCGGTGTTCTTGCCCACGGCCTCGGCTGCAATTTCATCGTCGCGCGTCGCATCGACCAACCGACCATAGGGCGAGGCCAGCAAGCGGCGAAAGATCCAGGCCGTCGCCAGCATCAATGCGCAGGCCGCCAGCGTATAGACCAGCGTGTCGTCCAACCCCAGAACAGTCGGGTCCGGACGTTCGACATTGGCCATGCCGACGCTGCCATTGCCGATGCGCCGTTCGTTCAGCAGAACCGAATGCAGCACCTCGGCAAAGGCAAACGTGGTCAGCGCCAGATATTCGCCGCGCAATCGCAGCGTCGGCCAGCCGGTGACAAGCGCAAAGATCATGGCGGCAAGCCCGGCCGCAATGAAGCCGACCCACCATGGTGCATTCAGGCCAAATGCATATTGATCCAGCCCCGAGGGCGGCTCTTGCGTGAAGATGGCGTAGGCATAGGCCCCGGCGGCGAAATAGGCGACCGTGCCAAAGTTGATCATGCCGCCACGGGCATATTGCAGGTTCAGCGAAATGGTCAGCACCGAAAACATCGCGCCGAACATCAATGTGGACATAAGCATCGACTGTATCATTTGGACGACGCGCTCCCTGCAAGGCCCTGCGGGCGAACCAGAAGAACCAGGATCACGACCGCAAAGGCGATCAGCGGCCGATAGCCCGCCGGGATCCAGAAGACCGATACATCCATTGCGATGCCCACGATCAGCCCCGACAGGATCACCGCATACAGCGACCCCAGACCGGCAAGGATCGCCACGGCAAGGATGTAGAGAATCTGGTGAAAGGCGATATCGGTGGACAGGGTTGCAATCACACCCAGCATGACCCCCGCGATTCCCGCCATCCCCGAAGAGATCAGCCATGTCGCGCGGCTGGTCTTGCGCACGTCGATCCCGCGCGAGGCCGCCAGTTCGGGATTGGCCGATATGGCGCGGATGGCCAGACCGGTCCTGGATTTGTTCAGGAACAAGGCCAGCGATGCACATGCCACCACGGCCAGAACCACGACCAGCAACTGGTAATTGGTGATCCTCAGACCCAGAAAGCGGATGCTGGAGGCCAGCGGAATGTCCAGCGTCCGGATGCCGGTGCCGATCAGCGCATCCACTGTGCCACCAATGACATAGGCCACCCCGACCGAGGTGATCAGCATCACCGAAGGCCCGAATTTGCGGATCGGATCATAGACGACCCGCCCGATGATCAGGCCGACAAAGGCAGTCAGGACGATCGCGACCAGCGCCGAAGGCAGGATGTGCCAGCCAAGCGGCTTGTTCAGCGCCCAGGTGGTAAAGGCCGACACCCCCAGCAATTCCGCATGGGCAATGTTCAGAAACCCTTCCACGCGGCGGGTAAACGAAAAGCCGATCGTCGCAAGGATAAGAAAGCAACCGGTGACGATTCCCGTCAGAAAAAACTGCGCGAACAGCGTCATGAGAACAATCTCCGGTGCTGTCTCTGGCGGAACACGAACGGAACTGTTCGCGTCTTTTGCCTGCAGACGGGTGTCTGTGGGTAAGTCATCGCTACTCCTTACGGGTTTTTAGGGAGTATGCTTCGTGTTTTTGACATCGCAAAGCGTTATTTTGGATCCGCTCTGGATGTTTGATGTAAACACCGGAAATTCATTGGAAACTTATGCAGTATGCCGCATATTTAGGCGGTTGAAAGCATACTGCTGACATCCCGGGCGTCATTGACGCAGCGGCAACTGGCGGGGCAACCCCGCCAATTCCTTACTTCATCGGCGCACGCGAGGCATCGTTGTTTGCCTTGATCAGCTTGCTGAGCAACCGCATGAAGACCTTGCGTTCTTCCTTGGTCAGCGGCGATACGAATTTGTCCTGAGCTTCTTCCATCAGCGGGCGGACCTGCCGCACGAAGACGCGCCCCTCTTCCGTGATCCGCACGACCTGCGCCCTGCGGTCGGCCTCGGAGGGTTCGCGTGTGGCCAGACCGCGCCGGACCAGTCGCTTGATGACATCGGCCCCGCTGGTCCGGTCGATGCCCACGGCCTTGGACAGCGAAAGCTGGTCGAATTCCTCACCGCTATAAAGCACCGACAGCATTGCATATTGCACAGCCGTCAGATCCATCCCGTCACAGGCTTCGGCGAACAGGCCGATATGGATTTGGTGAAGACGGCGGACCAGATATCCCGGCCGGCCCCACAGGTCGTCATATTTCGATTTTCCAAACGGGCTTTCCGCGTCCTGCGGAACATTTCCAGCGTCTGATCCTTTGGTGTTCACAAGCCTTCCTTCCGGTTTGCACAATATTCAGGCCTTTCCCTCAGGCCGCAAGATAAACCGCCGTCCGGGCGAACCAATGCTTGTTCACCTCAAAATACGACGTATACTCCCCATAAAGAAAATGAAATCCTGTCGGCTTCATTGCAAGGCTGGAACAGATAAGTCAACAACAGGGAGCGGATGACATGCATTCCGGAATAGGCGCGCGCGCTTTGCGCAAGGAGGATGCCCGACACCTGAAGGGCAAGGCCCAGTTCGTCGGAGACATCAAGATTCCCGACACATGGGAGGCCGCATTCGTGCGCAGCCCGCTGGCCCATGCACGACTTGTCGCAATCCACAAACCCGCAGGTGCCGAGGCACAGGTCTTCACTGCGGCCGACATGCCCGATCTGAAACCGATCCGCTGCGAGTCCACCCTGCCCAGCTACAAGATGTCGGATTATCCGGCGCTGGCCCGCGACAAGGTGCGCTATGTCGGGGAATGTATCGCGCTTTGCATCGCGCCGACCCGCGCCGAGGCCGAAGATCTGGCCGAGGCCGTGCGCGTCGATCTTGATCCGCTGGAACCGGTGGTGAATGTCGGGACGGCGCTGAAGGATGGCGCGCCGCTGTTGCATGAGGAATGGAACGACAATCTGTTCCTGACGACCCGCCATGACGGCGACCTGTCCGAGGCCAGGGCAAGGGCAACCGTGGTGATCGAGCGCAACTATGAAACCGCGCGACAGGCCATGAACCCGATGGAGGGCAAGGGCGTGCTGGCCCATTGGGATCACAAGGCAGAGCAGTTGATCGTATATACATCAACGCAAGTGCCGCATCTGATCCGCACGGGAATCTCGGAATGCCTGGGGCTGGATCAGGGCGACGTTCGCGTGATCGCCCCCGATGTCGGCGGCGGATTTGGCTACAAATGCGTGTTGCAGCCCGAAGAGCTTTCTGTCTCCTGGGTGGCTCGCAAGACCGACCGTCCGATCCGCTGGACCGAAGACCGGCGCGAACATCTGACGGCTGGCGCGAATACCCGCCAGCACAGCTACAAGATCACGGCCTATGCCGACGACAGCGGGCGCTTGCTGGGGCTGGACGCCGATATCTGGGTGGATATCGGGGCCTATTCGGTCTGGCCGTTCACGGCCTGTCTCGAGGCGGCGCAGGCCGGGGGCAATCTGCCCGGACCCTATGATCTGGGTGCCTATGCCTGCCGCACCTATTCGGTTGCCACGAACAAGCCGGCATTTACCCCCTATCGCGGCGTGGCGCGCCCCGGCGTCTGTTTTGCAATGGAACTGACCATGGATGCCATTGCGCGGGCCGTGGGCAAGGACCCGCTGGAGGTGCGCTGCCTCAATCTCGTTCCGGGGGCAGCGATGCCCTATACCAATGTGACCGGCAAATTCTACGATTCCGGCGACTATCCTCAGGCGGCCCGTGCCGCCGCCGAAATGATCCATGCCGAAACCTTTCGCGCCCGGCAAAAGGCCGCCGCAGCCGAGGGACGTCATATCGGCATCGGCTTTGCCGCCTTTACGGAACAATCGGCTCATGGCACCAAGGTCTTTGCCTCATGGGGGCTGCCGCTGGTGCCGGGCTATGAACAGGCCATGGTCAAGCTGACGCCTTCGGGCACGGTCGAGGTCCGTTCGGGCAATCATTCCTTTGGTCAGGGGCTGGAAACAACCGTTGCCCAGGTCGCCTGCGAATGGCTCAAGACCGATCTTTCCCAGGTCAAGGTGACAATGGGCGATACCGGGCTGACGCCCTATTCCACCGGGGCCTATGCCTCGCGCGGGATGGTGATGGCGGGTGGCGCTGTCTCCAAGGCCGCCGAAGAACTGGCCCGGCGGCTGAAGATACATGGCGCGCATCTGCTGCAATGCCAGCCCGAAGATGTGGAAATCCGCGACGGCGCCGTGACCGACGGCCTGTCCTCGGTGGCATTCCCGGAAATCGCCGCGGCCTGGTATCTGCACCCTGACCGTCTGCCCGATGATGTGAACACCGCCGGGCTGGAGGTGACCGAGGGCTACAAACCCGATATCGACACCGGCGTCTTCACCTATGCCACCCATGCAGCCATCGTCGAGGTCGATCCGCGCAGCGGGCGCACCGAGATTCTGGACTATGTCATCTTTGAAGATTGCGGTCGCCGGGTGAACCCGATGATCCTTGACGGGCAATCCTATGGCGGGGCAGCGCAGGGCATCGGCACCGCATTGTTCGAAGAGGTGATCTATGACGCGGCAGGACAGCCACTGACCTCGACACTTGCCGATTACATCATGCCCGGACCGGCAGAGCTGCCCCATATCCGGCTGGGCCATATGGAAACCCTGTCACCCCATACCCGCCACGGGATGAAGGGCGTCGGTGAAGGCGCCGCCATTGCCCCCGCGGGGGCCATCGTCAACGCGATCAATGATGCGCTTTCGGGATACGGGGTCGAACTGACACAGATCCCCGCCACGCCACATCGCGTTCTCTCTGCCATTCTGAACGCCAGACAAGCACAGGAGGCACGTGCATGAAACCCGCAGCCTTCTCTCATCTGCGCGCCGAGACACCTGCCGCCGTCGCCGATGGCCTGCAGGCCGAAAACAGCAAGATCATCGCGGGCGGGCAATCGCTTGGCCCGATGTTGAACCTGCGGCTGGCGCGCCCCACGCAACTGGTCGGATTGAACATTCTGCCCGGCATGGAAGCGGCTTCGGAACGCGGCGATACCATCGTCATCGGAGCCGGCGTGACCCATGCCCGGATAGAGGACGGCGCTTGCGGCGTCGATTTGCCGCCGATGATGCGGCATGTGGCGCGCAGCATCGCCTATCGCGCGGTTCGCAACAAGGGCACGATTGGCGGGTCCCTGGCCCATGCCGACCCGGCAGCAGATTGGGTCACGGTCATGACCGCACTGGACGCCAGCCTGCTTTTGCACGCGCCGGATGGCAGCCAGCGACGCCTGCCGATGCGTGACTTCATGCTGGGGGCCTATCGCACGGCCTTGGCTCCGCGGGAATATGTCGAAGCGGTCGAGGTCGCGACGACGATGCGCGGCGCACTTTGGGGCTATGACAAACTGTGCCGCAAGGTCGGTGAATTTGCCGATGCCATTGGTGCGCTGGTGCTGGACCCCTCTACCGGCTACGCGCGTCTTGTTGCCGGAGCAACCGGCGCGCGACCGCTGATCCTGTCCGGTCTGGCCGGCGATATCGCCCGCAATGCCCGCCACCCCGGCGAAGCGGCCGTTCATACCGCATTGACCGAGCAACTGCCCGATTCCGACCCGGTCAAGCTGCATCTGCTGACAACCGCGCTGTGCCGCGCCATCGAAAAAGTGATTCCCGCATGAGCCTTTCGCAAACCGACACCCCGCGTCCGGTCGCCCTGCATCTGACGGTCAACGGAACACCTGCCGATGTGCTGGTCCCCCCGCGCATGCAATTGGCCGAGATCCTGCGCGACCGGCTGAATCTGACTGCCACCCATCTGGCCTGCGAACAGGGCGTCTGCGGGGCCTGCACGGTGATGATGGACGGCAAGCCAGTGCGATCCTGCCTGACCTTTGCAACCGATTGCGAAGGGCGACATGTGGAAACGCTGGAGGGGTGGCACGGCGATGAGCTGATGGACCGGCTGCGCGCCGCCTTTACCCGCAACCATGCGCTGCAATGCGGATTTTGCACGCCCGGAATGCTGGCCACGGCACGGGATCTGGTGGAACGTCTTCCCGATGCCGATGAAACCCGCATTCGAAATGAACTGTCGGGCAATCTCTGCCGCTGCACCGGCTATGTCGGGATAGTCGCGGCCATTTCGCAGGTCATCGGCGAACGCGATGCCGCCGGGATCGCCCCCTCCGGCGCGCCGCGCCTGCCAACACCTGCGCCTGCCGCATTCGCCCCTTTCACGCCACGCGCCGAAGCCGCGCCCGCGCAACCGGCTGCGCCCATGGGATCGGCCAGTGTCGAGGATGGCTGGACCGTCGTGCGCCGCCGCGTCGCGCTGAACCATCCGCCCGCAGCGGTCTGGGCGCATTTCGCCGATTTGCCCGAGGTGGCGCGCTGCCTGCCGGGAGCCGAGATCCTTGCCATCGAAGGCCAGCATTTCACCGGCCATGTCGGTGTGCGCTTTGGCCCCATCTCGGCACGTTTCGAAGGCGAAGGTGAGTTTCTGGCCGATGACAGCAGCCGCGAAGGCCGCGTGACCGGCCGCGGCAAGGACCGGGGCGGGCAATCCAATGTCGAAGGGGCGCTTGGTTTTGTCGTGACCCAGGGCAGCAGCCCGGACAGTTCGAATGTGGATGTATCCTTCCGCTTTCGGATCGAGGGCATGTTGGGCCAGTTCAACCGCCCCGAGCTTGTCAACGGTCTGGTCGATTACATCCTTGGCGAGTTCATCGCCAATTGCGATGCGGTCCTGTCGGGCGGAGAGGTTCGCGCCGCCAAGGGCGTCAGCCTTTGGGCGGTCTTGCGTTCGATCATCGCCGGATTCTTCCGCAGATCCTGACAGGGTACCATCCCGACATCTTGCCATGCGCGAATAGCCCAAGGGGGCAGCCGGTCAATTCAACCGGCTGCCCCCTTCGAGTTCCAGGTCCGATCCGATGCCTTGCTCAGATTGGCAGCACCAGGGCGTTATGCACCAGAAGCGTGTCATAGACCGCAATGCGTGACGACAGCAGAACGCGGCCGTCTTCCTGCCGACGGAACCGGTCGATCAGCCGCCCAGCCTGATGAAGCCGCCCCTCGGGCAGTTCGGCCAGTGTTTCAACCAGAATATAGTTGGCCAGCGCACAGATCGTGCCATCCGCCTCGATCCCGGTGACCTGCGTATTGGTGATATAATGGCGCAGATAGCGCGGCCCGAACATCGAGGTCTTGGCAATCGCCAGCGCCCGATCCTGCAGCATCGCCTTGTTCTCGCAATAGACCAGTCCGACGGGCCGATCATGGTCGAAATTCTCGCGACTGGTCACATTGTAGAACGCATCCTCGGTGAAGAATTCGGGCCAGTCTTCAAGATTGCCATCATCCAGAACCGCGCAATAGGCGGCGTTGAAATCTTCGATATCCAGGCGCGCCGCACGGCGCAACGCGGCATCATCTGCGCGGGTCTCGGTCACGCTCACAGCCCCATCTCCTGTCGCCAGTGCTTATACATCGCCCTGATCGCCGCTTCCGAGATCAGGGTGTTCGACGTGCCCGCAGGCACCTTGGGATCAAGCACCACAAGATGTTCACCGCCGGTCGAGTTCAGCATCCCGTCCTGCACGAATTTGATCGCCTCGTTGTCCTCCAGCCCCAGAAAGCCTGCCGGTCCCATCAGATTTCCCTGCCGCAGGCGATGGCGGGTCATTTCCTCATCGTCATCCTCATATCCGAACATGGTCCAGACCATGGTGAACTCATTGGGGCCATTGGGAACGATCTGGCGCACCCCCAGCGTATTCATCTCGCGTTGCACGATCAGGCCCGGCCAGACGACCTGCATGGTCACCGACCACGGGCTGTCGAATTCGGGAATGAAATCCATCAGACGCGGATCCGCCAGGGCCAGACCATCGCGATAGGCGCGCATCTCGGCCTTGTTTTCCTCGGACACGGCGGTTCCGTCGCTCTTGGCCGAGGCCATGGTCGAATGGCGCCCCTTGGGGTCGACGATCATCGCCGATTTGTTGCCCGCCACCAGAAGCCCGAAGGTCACAAGGAAGGTATGCAGCAGCGTGGCGTGATAGGGGTCTTTCAGGTTCTCGGGATACAGTTTCCAGTTGCCCGACAGCGTGTGCCTGTAATGACCCAGAACCCGCAGCTTGCGCCCGGAAAAGACCGCCTCGAAATCACTCAGCATTTCTTCGCCAAGATAGTCTTCCAGCGGCTCGACGGCATCGCTGAACGAGGCAAAGACCGCACCATTGTGACGGGTCACATGCAGCTTCTTGACACCATGGTTCTCGGGGCGGAAATCGGGGCCCATGCCCCCTTCTCCATTCACGCCGCGCCGGAAGGGCACACCGGAAAGATTGCCCTTCAGGTCATAGCTCCACTGATGATATGGGCAGACGAATTCATCTGTATTGCCACGCAATTCGCGACAGAATTCGGCAGCGCGGTGCGAACAACGGTTCTCGAAGACATTGATCTCGCCCTCTTCATCGCGCACCATGACGACCGGTGTCGGCCCGACATAAGAGCGCACGAAATCACCGGCATCGGGCACTTCGGCATCCAGCCCGACATAATTCCATGTCGGCCCGTGAAATATCCGCTCGACCTCGCGATCATAGATTTCCTGACTGGTATAGGCCCAGTCCGGCACCCGCTCGAGTCCGGCCGCAGGCCAGACGTAGCGCTTGTCTATCGGCAGCATTTTCATCTCATCGTCCTCGATCTGGAACAGGTTGGTTTCGGGATTGGCCAGGACCAGCGGATCGACCGGCTGCCCCCCTTCAATCAGTTGGCGCGCGGCGCGCAGGGCCTCGGCATGGCCGAAATCAATGCAGGCGACGACGCGGTTGGAGTCGTCGAGGCAAAAGAATGCCGGAGCATCACCGTCGCGGCGCACGGTCTTCAGACCCGAAGCCGGTGCCCCCAGAATTTGCAGGGTTCCGCCAAAGATATCCGACCAGAACCAGGGCAGTTCGGCTGCACTCTGTTCGGCGCCGGTAATGGCCCGTGCGGCACGCTGCGCGGAAAGATTGGCGTTCTGCCAGCTTTCGCTGCGGTGTTCGGCGCCGTTTACGCCGTCTCGCATCACGGCGATATCGCCAACCGCATAGATCGACGGGTCCGAGCTGCGGTTCTGCGCATTGACCACGACGCCGCCACGCGCGGCAACCTCCAGCCCGGCATCGCGGGCCAGTTCATCGCGAGGGACGGCCCCGATGCCGACAATCACGCAATCGGCCGCGACCTGCGTGCCATCGTTCAACGTCACGCAATCCGCGCCGATCGATTGTACAGCGGCGCCAAGGCGCAGGGTGACATCATTCTGTTCCGCCACCCAGCCCAGGAAGTCGGAAGGTTCGCCGGGCAAAAGCCGCTTGAGCAAGCGTTCTTCGGTCTCGATCACCGTCGCCGCCTTTCCCAAGGCACGCGCGGCCGAGGCCAGCTCCAACCCGATAAATCCGCCACCGATCACCGCCACCTGCGAGGCCGCCTTCAGCGCCTTGCCCAAATGCTCGGAATCCGCGGCGTCACGCAGGTAATGCAGCCTGGCACCTTCTGCGCCGGGCAAGGCGATCCGGCGCGCGGCGGCGCCGGTGGCCAGAACCAGCATGTCATAGGGCAGACCTGTGCCATCCTGAAGCACAACACGTTGTGCATCGCGGTCAATGCTGACCACCGGCGTTGACAGGCGCATGTCCAGATCCAGCGCCTCGACTTCGCCCGGCTCGAAAATCAGGGCCTGAGTCAGGGTGGTCTTTCCCAGCAGCATGTCCTTGGACAGCGGCGGGCGTTCATAGGGCGCATCCGCTTCTTCGCCCAGCAGGGCAATCGACCCGGCAAAACCTTCGGCGCGAAGCCGGCGCGCCGTTTCTGCCCCGGCCTGCCCTGCGCCGACAATGACCAGCTTGCGAAAGTCCCTGGGCCGGACAGAGGCAGTCGACACTTCGACGGCAGAGACCGCCCTGCCCTCGGTGTTGATCCAGACGATCCCGTCTTCGATCCTTACGTCATAGGTCGCGATGTCCTTCGTAACCGGCGTGCCCTGCGCCCTGCCGGTGCGAATATCGAACAATCCCTGATGCAGCGGGCATTCGACACAACCGTTCTCGACATGACCATCGGTCAGCAGCGCAAAGGCATGGGTGCAGATATTGCCGGTTGCATGGATTTCGCCATCCAATGCAAACAGCGCCAGACGAAGCCCGTCAACTTCGACGCCCATGGAACCCTGTTCCAGAACGTCTGCTGCGGGGACAGAGGAATGCCAGCTCATTCGGGGACCCTCACGCGTCGGATGCCAGCGGCAGGCCCAGCAGGCCCGCGGCGGTATCATGGCAGACCATCCGCTTTGCGCGGTCATCCAGCGGCGCAGTTTCGATGAAGGCGACTGCGGCCTCGGTATCCTCATAGGGATAGTCGACCGAGAACATCACGCCTTCTTCGCCCATCTCGCCCAAGGCCCCCATCAGCGAGGGATGCGAACATACGCCCGAGGTGGTGATGAGGATATTGCGGGTGAAATACTGCGAGGGTTTCAGCTTCAGATCGACGCCCATCGGATAGGCGCCAAAACGCGAGTCATAACGCCAGCGCAGGAATGGCAGCGCCTCGCCCATATGGCCCAGCACAATTCTGACCCCCGGAAAGCGGTCGAAGACACCGGCAAACAACAGCCGCAGCGCGTGGCTGCCGGTTTCCACACCCCAGCCCCAGGTCGCGCCCTGCAGCACCGGCATGCCCTGCAGCACATATGGCGTCGCATAGGCGTTGGCCGGATGCAGATATAGCGGCACATCCAGCCGTTCCAGTTCGGCCCAGAACACGTCATATTCAGGCGCATCGTAATAGGTGCCATGCGTGTGCCCATTCACCAGGCAGCCCAGGAAGCCAAGCTCCTTCACCGCGCGGCGCAGCTCGACCACCGCCGCCTCGGGGTCATGCATTGGCAGCGCCGCAAAACCGGAAAGCCGGTCGGGGCGCAATGCAATCTTTTGCGCAAGATAGTCATTGGCCCGCTGCGCGGCCTCTGTCGCCGTATCGTCGGGCTCTCCCTGCGGGCCGGGGCCTGTCAATGACAGAACCGTGCGCACGATACCGCCCTTGTCCATCAGCTCCAGCCGCTCGCCGTCGAAATCGTTCAACCGCTGCATCAGACGTTCGGCCTGGGCCCTCGGGATCAGTTTCAGGAATGCTTCCGAGTGCTTTTCGAACCCCGGAGCCATGAAGTGTTCTTCGAATGTGATTTTGGGCGTCATCGGGCTTTCCTGTTCTTCTGCGTCTTTTCGGGGGCTTGATTTATACAGTATACTTCTCATTTTCAGGCAGCAAGATTTTTCTCTCGAATACGTGGGTTAAAGAAGCAGATCGGGAACCAGCGTCGCGATGCCCGGAACATATGTGACCAGCAGCAGCACAAGCAGATTGACGATGATGAAGGGCCAGATCCCGGCGATGATCTCTGTCACCGGCTTTTGCAGCGTCGATGACGCCACGAAAAGATCCAGCCCGAAGGGCGGCGTCACCATGCCAAGCGTCACATTGACGGCGACGATCATGCCGAAATGCACGGGGTCGATGCCAAGGCTGGTCGCTACCGGATAGAGCGCAGGCACCAGGATCAGCTGAATCGAGTTGGGGTCCACGAACATCCCCGCGATGATGAAGGCGACATTGGCGATCATCAGGAAAACCACCGGCCCCGCCTGCACTCGCTCGACCGCAGCAATCAGCATGTCGGGGATCTGCGCCAGCGTGATGAAATAGGACAGCAGGGTTCCCAGCGCCAGCAACAGAAAGATCACCGCATTCTGGATTGCGGTCTTTTCCGCCGCCGCGACCAGCCCTTGCAGGGTCAGGCCACGATAGACAAGGCTTTCGACAAGGATGGCATAGACGACGCTGACAACTGCCGCTTCGGTCGGCGTGACCAGCCCGCCATAGATGCCGCCAAGGATCAGCACCGGCATGCCCAGAGCCCAGCCGGCGCGACGAAGCGCTGTCAGGATTTCGGCCAATGTCGCACGCGGGTCACCCATGACTCCGGTGCGGCGGGCTTCGATTGCCGTCAGTGCCGCGAAGGCCAATCCCATGACCACACCAACAGACAAACCCGCAGCGAACAGCGCCGTAATCGAGGTTCCGGTGATCCAGCCATAGACGATCAGGGTGATCGACGGTGGGATCAGCAGCGCGGTTTCCGCTGAAGAGACAATCAGCCCCAGAGCGAATTTGTCGCGAAACCTTGCGCGCCGCAGTTCGGGGTAAAGAATATGCCCCATGGCAGCAACCGTTGCCGGGGCCGATCCGGACACCGAACCGAACCCCATTGCGCCGCCGATCGTCGTGTAACCGATGCCCCCACGCGCATGCCCCACCAGGGCACGGACCAGCCCCGTCAGCCGGCCGGCGATCTGTCCCCGCCCCATCAGTTCGGCCGCGAAAAGGAAAAAGGGAATGGCCAGCAACAGGGACTGGTTGATCCCGCCGGTGATCTTTTGTGCGATGATCATGTCCGGCAGGCGTTCGAAGAACCCCATCCTGATGGCAAGGGTCGGCACGCCCAGCACCATCAGCATTTCGAACCCGGCGATCAGCATCCCTGCCGCCAGCAGTGCAATGGCCATCGCGATGATCATTCCGCCACCTCGGACTGGGGAGAAAAGCGGTCAATGGCACCCATCAGGCTGGCCCCATAGCGTATCGCCAGCAACACGAAGCCCGCAGAGGGCGCGACATAGATCCAGCCGATCGGCATTGACAGCGTGGCGCTTTGTTGGCCGGTCGCGAAAACAAAAGCGGCCGTCCGCGCCGCCACCCAGGCCATGTAAAGCGAGAACAACACTCCGGCTGTATCGATGATGCGGCGCAGAGGGATCCGGCTGCTAGTCGCGATCCGGTCGCGCCATGTGTCGACCGCGACATGTTTGCCCCGCTCCAGCGCAAGACCGGCCGCAAGAAAGACCATGAAGATATTCATTGTCCGCACGACCTCGTCGATCCAGTGGAACCCCGAAGCATGGGCCCCGCCGAACAGACGCATGGCGATATTGAAGGCAAACAGCGCGGTCATTCCCAGCAAGAGCGAGACAAGACAGATGCGCTCGGCCAGGCGGGTCGCGGCCAGAAAACTCTTCATTAGGGGTTCTCCTGCGGGGGACGGGTCAGTTCATGACCGCGTCGAAGGCCGCCTGATAGGCCTGAAACAGGTCAGCCCCTTCCCCGCCTGAACGTGCAAGAAATGCATCACGCGCTGCCGGGAACATCTTGTCACGCAAAGCCATGCGTTCGTTTTCGGACAATTCGACTATCGTCACATCCGAAGCGCGAATGGCCTCCAGCGCCCGATCGCCCGCGGCCGATTTATGCGCAATCATGTCAGGCACGATCTCTTTCAGCGACGAGGTGATGGCCTCGCGATAGGGTTCATCCAGCCCGGACCAGATCGAGGGACTGAACAACACGACATTTTCGATCGCGCCGTGATTGGACAGAACAAGGTAATCCTGCACCTCGAAGAACTTCATGTTGAAGATCGTGTCCAACGGGTTCTCTTCGCCATCCACGACGCCGGTCTGCAGCGCGGTATACAACTCACCAAACGGGATCGGCACACCTTTGACCCCGATAGACCCCATGGATTCAACCAGCACCGCAGATTCCATGACCCGGAAGCTCTGGCCCGAGAACGCGTCCAAGGGACCGATCTCCTTGTTCGAGGTAAATTGCTTGGTCCCATTCGGATAGAGCGACACGCATGTCACGCCACGAGCATTGAAGCTTTCGCAGAAGGCCTCGGCAAAGCCGCTGTCGCGGATCGCCTGGGCCTTCTGTGCATCCTCGGGATACAGGAATGGAATATCCATGATCGACGCGACGGGGTTGAACCCACCCATGAAAGCCACCGGCCCCGCTGTCGCATCCAATGCGCCGAATTGGACCGCCTCGGTCATTTCGCGCTGACTGCCCAACTGGCTTTGCGGAAAAACCTGGATCTCGACCGCATCACCGGTTTTCTCGGCGACCATCTCTGCCATCTTTTCCAGCATGACATGCGTTGTGGACGCTGGCGCCTCGACGTGACCCAACCTCAACGTCACCTCTTGCGCAAAGGACGCAGAGCAATTCAGGGCCAATACGCCGGTGACCAAAAGCGAGCGATAAAGAGCTGGCATTGGGGTGGATCCTTTACATATGTGATCTGAACATCAGGTTATACAGCATACCCCGTATTTCAAGAAATTTGTGAACTCTGCATCCATCCCATTGGATAATGATTATTTTATAATCACTTACCGTCTGCCCCATACAGCAGAACGGGCAGTATACTTACTTTTTTGGCCCATAAACGGAGTATACCTCATATTTTTCTTGCAACGAGCTTTCCAAACTTTCATGCTTGGCCAAACAACCTCAGGAGCAGCGCGATGAACCCCATACGGATCGGCCAGATCGTTCCTTCTTCGAACGTGACGATGGAAACCGAGATCCCGGCGCTTCTGCGTGCCCGCGAAACCATCGCACCCGAGCGGTTCACATTTCACTCATCGCGGATGCGGATGAAAAACGTGACCAAAGAAGAGTTGGCCGCGATGGATGCGGACAGCGACCGCTGCGCGCTGGAGCTTAGCGACGCGCGGGTCGACGTGATGGGTTATGCCTGTCTTGTGGCGATCATGTCGATGGGGCACGGGTATCATTACACCTCATCCGCCCGTCTGCATCAGGCGACGATAGACAATGATGCGCCCGCCCCGGTCGTGACTTCGGCGGGTGCGCTGGTCGAGGGAATCAAGGCCATCGGCGCCAGGAAAGTCGCCGTGGTGGCGCCCTATATGATCCCGCTGACGGAAATGGTGGTCGACTATATCCGCAATGAAGGGATCGAAGTCGTCACATGGCGCGCACTGGAAATTCCCGACAATCTGGCTGTGGCGGCGCATGATCCGCTGAATCTGCCGGGCATCGTGGCAGGCATGGACACCGATGATGTCGATGCAGTCGTGCTGTCGGCCTGCGTGCAGATGCCCTCGCTGGCTGCCGTGTCGATGGTCGAGGCTCAGGTCGGAAAGCCGGTGCTGACCGCTGCCATCGCCACCACATGGTCAATGCTGAAAGCACTGGATCTGGACACCCGCGTGCCGGGCGGCGGCACCCTGCTTTCGGGCGCCTATTGAGAAGGAATAAAAGTTTCATGGCTTTCGGATACAACCTTCACGCCAATGGCATCCGCCACCATCTGATGCACTGGCAAGGCCCCGAAGGGGCGCGCCAAATGCTGCTGATTCCCGGCATCACCTCGCCCGCGATCACCTGGGGCTTCGTGGCCGAGCGTCTGGCCGAGACATTCGATGTGCATGTTCTGGACGTGCGCGGACGCGGCCTGTCGCAATCGGGCGATCTGGATTATACGCTGGACGCGCTGGCAGATGATGCCATCGCCATTGCCGAAACGATGGACAGCCCCATCGTCATGGGCCATTCAATGGGCGCGCGCATCGCAATCCGCGCCAATGCCCGCAACTCCCAGCCCTTCTCGGGCTATCTGCTGGTCGAACCGCCGACCTCCGGGCCGGGCCGCCGTCCCTATCCCTCGAAATGGCCGTGGTATGGCGACAGCATCATCATGGCCGCCAAGGGCTGCTCGGCAGATGACATGAGTGTCTATTGCCCGACCTGGACCGAGGAACAGCGGGCCCTGCGGGCCGAATGGCTGCACACCTGCAGTTGGACCGCCACCCGCATCGCCTTTGACGGCTTTCACACCGATGACATCCATCAGGATCTGCCCGGCATCACCAAACCCGCACGGCTGATCATTGCCGGTGGCGCCGATGTCATTGACGCCGCCGACCAGAAGGAAATTGCCGAGCTGAACCCCGGCATCGAGCAGCGCACGGTCCCCGACGCGGGCCACATGATCCCATGGGACAATCTGGAAGGATTCCTCGCATCGGTCATGGATTTCACCGTCTGAACAGGCACTCACATCAGGAGACCCCCATGGATCACGCGAGTTTCACCGAAATCTGCCTGCATCAGCTGAAGATGTCCGGCGTTCACGAGGGCGAAAAACTGATCGTCCTGACGCAGGGCAGCGACCGCCTGGACTATGCCGATGCCTTCATGGCCGCGGGCCAGCGGCTGGGGGCAAAGATGTATCACATGCGCCTGCCCGCCCCGCCTGTCGTCGGGGCCTGGACTGTGGGTCAGACCGGCCTGGCCGCCCAGCCTGACGCGGTCGAGGCGCTGAAGAACTGCGACATGCTGATCGACTGCGTCTTCCTGCTGTTCTCACCCGAACAATTTGCCATTCAGGCCGCCGGCACCCGCATCCTGACCGCCGTGGAGCCGCCCGAGCTGCTGGCCCGGATGCTGCCCACGAAAGAGCTGCGCGAAAAGGTCGAGATCGGTGCCGAATATCTGGCCCGCGCCAAGGTCATGCGCATCACCTCGCCCCATGGCACCGATGTCACCTACAAGCTGAACACCTATCCCACCGTCGCCGAATATGCCTGCACCGATGAGCCGGGCCGCTGGGATCATTGGCCCTCGGGCTTCGTCTTCACCGGCGGCGACGACGACGGCGTGGACGGTCAGATCGTGGTGGCCCCCGGCGATATCCTGCTGCCACAAAACATGTATGTGCGCGACCCGATCACCTATACGGTCGAAAAGGGCTGGGTAACAGACATCCGCGGCGGGCTGGATGCCGATCTGGTCAAATCCTACATGTCCGCCTTCAACGATCCGCGCGGCATGGGGATGAGCCATGTCGGCTGGGGCATGAACCCCAATGCCCACTGGCACGGCATGACGCCCGGCGAATTTCCCGGCGGCATGGGAATG
The DNA here is from genome assembly GCF_028553745.1 of Paracoccus seriniphilus. NCBI lineage: Bacteria > Pseudomonadati > Pseudomonadota > Alphaproteobacteria > Rhodobacterales > Paracoccaceae > Paracoccus > Paracoccus seriniphilus. Next base: position 391,831 of record NZ_CP067132.1, on the reverse strand, counting down.
GAGCCGCGCAGCTTCTATGGCAATGTCATGTTCTCGACCGGACCGAACAACGAATTGGGCGGCCCCAATGACACCCCCTGCCATCTGGACATCCCGATGCGCGGCTGTTCGCTGTTTCTGGACGACGAACCCATCGTGATCGACGGCGATCTTGTCGTCAAAGAAATGCAGATGGACCGCGGCTGAGCCCCGATCCCGTGCCAATCCAGCGCCGTCCACCGTTTCCGGTCGGGCGGCGCACCCAAGCGGAGCTGTCCACCACCATGTCATCCACCCTGTCCCAGAAACAGATCTATTCAGAAGCCGGATTTGGCGAGAAAGTGCCACGCGGCACCCGTCCTGCGTTGATTGTCGTCGATTTCTCCTATGGCTTTACCGACACGCAATACCCCACCGCCGCCGACATGTGGGCCCAGATCGCGGCGACGCGCCAGCTTGGCGATGTTGCGCGTCAGGCGGGCTATCCGGTGATCTTCACCACCATTGCCTATCAACCATGGGAGGCTACTGCCCTGCCCTGGCTGAAAAAGGCAACCGGCATGGCGGCATTGAGGGCCGGATCTCGCCTGGTCCAGATCGATGCTGCAACCGGCATCCAGCCCGGCGACCCGATTGTTGTCAAACATGGCGCTTCGGCCTTTCACGGCACGAACCTTGCCGCGCTGCTCTGTGGTGCAGGTGTGGACACCGTTGTCGTGACCGGCGCAACAACATCGGGATGCGTGCGTGCCACGGTCGTCGACGCGGTCCAATCGGGCTTCAATGTGCTTGTCCCGCATGATTGCTGCGCCGACCGCGCCCAGCCCCCCCATGATGCCAACCTTTATGACATGGGTCAGAAATACGCCGATGTCACCGACGCGGCGGATGTTCTTGCCTGGCTTCAGTCGCTGCAGACCTGAAGAAACAAGATCGACACGACGGGTCGATCATATGAACCTTATTTCGAACAATCAGCTGTTATCATTTTCAAAACAGGCTGAGGAGGAATCGCCCGAAGAGGTCGGAATTCCTCGTCCAGACCCGCGTCCCCCTTTCCCCGAAGAGCCCGGTTCATGCATTTGAACTCGGCTTTTCCAATCGTGCTGAAACAGGTCATGAGCACCAAGCGGATGTGGCTTTCGGCCACCAGCCGCCCGGGGTCTCGTGAGAGGTTCCTCTCTTCGAAGATATAGAGACCGCGCAGACTTACCTCGATCTGACAGGTTTCGCGCTGTCGCTGCCATGCGCCTTCACATCCACCACGACAAAAGGCCGGGGCCATCAGGCATGTCGTTCTCAATGTGCCGCGCCGCGCAACCAAGTCTCCAACGCTTTGACCAGTCTGTCGGAACAGGCACGCAAAACCTGTACATCATCGGTAAGCCGCGAGTAGGACCACAAACCTTGGCCCGAAATCATGGTGTAGCGGGCAAGATCGTCAATTTCGCTGTCGTCTTGGGCCACAGCGACGCTTCCTCCTTCCAGCATCAACTTTCGCCAACGATACAGGAGATCGGGTGCGACGCCATTGCGACGGGCAACGGCAGAAATGCTCTCACTGTCATGAAGGGTTTCTTCCACAATCCGCAGCCGATCCAGACGTCACCCATGCGCTGGAGCATTTGCCGTCATAGGCGACATTCGGCGGTCACCATCGGAAATAATTTCAATCTCAGACATAAGTACATGCTTAAGGCTATCCTTAAGCCTCCAGGCTCAGGCCGAGGTGTCCGGTCGAAATGGGGGCCAGTTCACTCTCCTCCTTGAGAAGCCGGTCCTCCCGTCGAAGCCGCTCATTCTCTTTGGCGAGGCTCAAATCCTCTTTGAAAACCACGTCTGTATCTCGGTGCGCGGTGATCCATTTGTTCAGCGTCGACATCCCAACACCCAGATCGGCAGCCACCTGCTTGCGTGTAAGCCCGCTGGTCAGCGCGATACGCACCGCGTCCTTGCGGAATTCGTCCGTTCGTGTCAGTCCCATAGTTCATCTCCTTTGGTGCAGTAAATGCTATCAAAGGAGCGGCATCAAACCGCGACAGGTCCAGTCCAACTCTGTCGCTTCGACGAGCGCAGCATCGACAACCGCTACAATCAAGCGCTTAAGGCGGTCCTTCGGATCCTTCTAGGGCTCGCACTGAGCCCGAGGACCCGGGCGACGGTCGCGGCGTTTCTCCATCGCTTTGACGAGGTGAGTGATCGTCGGGTTACGGTTCGCGGCGTCGGCGCACTGCGGTTTGATCGGACCGTCCGGAACTGGGAGCCGGTGTTTGCGCGGGCCCACTGGCTGCTGTCAGGCTTGTACCCGGATGTTCGCATCGGCGAAGCAGCTGGTTCGGCGCTGCTGTTCGACATGGAGAAGCTCTTCGAGACGGTACTTGGACTGCGCATTCGGCACGCCTGTCAGACGCAGCATGGTGGTCGCCTTTCCCTCGGGCTCCAGAGCCCTGTGAAGAACCTCGCGACGGCGGGCTTCCAGCTGCGCCCCGACATCGCCATTCAGAGCGGAGATGAAACGGTCGCCATCCTCGATGCTAAGTGGAAACGCCTCGATCTCGGCGACGCGTATCAGATGAATGCCTACGCCAGTCGCTACCTCTGCAAGCGACTCGCGCTCGTTTACCCGGCCTTCAGGGACTGCCCGCCAGGAAGGATCACCGAGTTTGTGCTCATGACCGAAGAGCGGCCGGTCCTGGATGTCGTCGCGGTCGATGTTCGAGAGCTCGCCTTTGGCAGCGGGATCCCGACCAGTATCGATGCGATCATCCCTATCGAGCGGAACTGAAAGCAAAGGGCATCGCAAACACCGATTCACGCAGCGATATGAGGGACTTCGGCCCCTCTTGCTTTCACAGTGCTTCCACGGGTGTTGGACACGCGAACGCCGCCCCGGAGGGCGGCGTTCAAGCGTTTGATAACGCGTATAGTTTTGGTTGCGGGGGCAGGATTTGAACCTGCGACCTTCAGGTTATGAGCCTGACGAGCTACCGGGCTGCTCTACCCCGCGCCATTTCCGCGCGTTTTTGATCTGGATTTGCGCGTATTTTTTGATCGTTTGGAGAGATGCTCGTTTCTTTCCAGGTCTGGCGGTGACCTACTCTCCCACGTCTTGAGACGCAGTACCATCGGCGCAGCGGCACTTAACGGCCGAGTTCGGGATGGGATCGGGTGTTTTGCTCGCGCTAGGGCCACCAGACCAGGAAAGAAACGATCAGCGTTGATCCCGTTTCATGGGGATTAAGTTGTCCAAGGATGCTTTTTGGAGAAGACAGTCTGTCTTCTTCCGGATCAAATCAAGCCTATCGAGCCATTAGTACCGGTCAACTGAATGCATTGCTGCACTTACATCTCCGGCCTATCGACGTGGTGGTCTTCCACGGCTCTCAAGGGAGACCTTGTTTTGAGGGGGGCTTCCCGCTTAGATGCCTTCAGCGGTTATCCTGTCCGTTCATAGCTACCCAGCACTGCCGTTGGCACGACAACTGGTCCACCAGTGGAACGTTCACCCCGGTCCTCTCGTACTAGGGGCAACTCCTCTCAAGTCTCCAACACCCACGGCAGATAGGGACCGAACTGTCTCACGACGTTCTAAACCCAGCTCACGTACCTCTTTAAACGGCGAACAGCCGTACCCTTGGGACCTGCTCCAGCCCCAGGATGAGATGAGCCGACATCGAGGTGCCAAACGATGCCGTCGATATGGACTCTTGGGCATCATCAGCCTGTTATCCCCAGCGTACCTTTTATCCGTTGAGCGATGGCCCTTCCACTCGGGACCACCGGATCACTATGGCCGTCTTTCGACTCTGCTCGACTTGTCAGTCTTGCAGTCAGGCTGGCTTCTGCCATTGCACTCAACGAGCGATTTCCGACCGCTCTGAGCCAACCTTCGCGCGCCTCCGTTACAGTTTGGGAGGCGACCGCCCCAGTCAAACTACCCGCCACGCAGGGTCCCGGATCCGGATAACGGACCGCGGTTAGACATCAAGAGTGCGAAGGGCGGTATCTCAAGGATGGCTCCACGGGAACTGGCGTCCCCGCTTCAAAGCCTACCGCCTATCCTGCACATCGCAATCCTGATGCCAGTGCGAAGCTGTAGTAAAGGTGCATGGGGTCTTTCCGTCTAACCGCGGGAAGTCTGCATCTTCACAGACAATTCAATTTCGCTGAGTCCACATTTGAGACAGCGGGGAAGTCGTTACGCCATTCGTGCAGGTCGGAACTTACCCGACAAGGAATTTCGCTACCTTAGGACCGTTATAGTTACGGCCGCCGTTTACCGGGGCTTCAATTCAAGGCTTGCACCTCTCCTTTTAACCTTCCGGCACCGGGCAGGCGTCAGACCCTATACG
>NZ_CP067132.1:300000-382500 GCF_028553745.1 Paracoccus seriniphilus | reverse complement strand
CCAAGCGCGCAGTGAACAAGAGCAGGAAATCCAGCGGCTGACTGAAGAAATCACATCATTGGTCAACCAGCGCGATGCCACACAAGAAGAAGTGGCGCAGGCAGCAAGCGCCGAAGCCACGGAACTGGACGACCAGATCGCCAGGCGCCGCGCCGAAATGCGCGGGCTGGATGACAGTGTCGCCGCTCTGAAGACCGAAATCGAACAGCTTGACCAACAGAAACAGACCTTGGCCGCGGAATTGCAACAAACGCAGGACCGCGCGACGCAGCAGGAAGAACTGGAAGCTGCGCTGGCGGAACAGCGCAGCGAACTGGAAAGGCTGACGGCCGAGGCCGACAGCCTGCGCCAGCAAATCGCAGAGCTGTCCGGCCAAAGCGATGAATTCGCGGCGCAGGCCGCCCTGAGCCACGAAATGGCGGAAGAAAAGGCCCGGCTTGCCGAGCAGGTCGCTGCGCAGAAAGAAACGGCAGAGCAACTGGCCGCCCGCATCGCAGATCAGGAAGAACAGCTGGCCGCGCTGGAAGGAAACGCGGCGGAGCTCACCTCTCAAATCGAACAGCTCGACGAACGCAAACGGACTCTGGCCACGGAATTGCAGCAGGCGCAGGACCGCGCCGCGCAACAGGCCGCGCTGGAGGAGGCGCTGACGAAACAGCGCGCCGAACTGGAAGGCCTGACCACCAAGGCCAACAGCCTGCGCCAGCAAGTCGCAGAGCTGACCAGCCAGCAACAGAGTCTTCAGTCCCCGACAGCAGCCCTGGCTGAACCGGAACCCGAGGCGGAAGCCACCGCCCCTGCCGAAATCATCAATGCAGCCGAGGCCGACCCGGCCCCGGAGATGACGGGCCAGCCCCGAGAGCCGTCCGTCGTCGATGAGGCCTTGGCCGTGATGCCGGGCCTGCCGGGAGATCCGACGTTGCTGACGCAGTTGCGGGATGCCTTGATCAAGGGAGATTGCCCCGCAACCGCCTTGAGCAGGATCCAGCAGCCGATCAATCGCCAATCATTGCTGTCATTGATATCTCACCTGGGCAGTTGCTAACGCCCGCGCCAATCATCGAAGGAGGAACGCATGCGATTGCCCAAACTTCTGAAGCATCTTGCGGTTGTCGCCGGGCTTGTCGGCCTGCCGGTCATATCGGCCCATGGTCAGGAACCACAGATCAGCATCATGACCGGCTCTCCGACTGGCACCTATATCCAGTTCGGCCGCGACATGCAGCGCCTGATGGCTCAATGCGGTCATGAGGTTGATGTCGTGGAATCGGCAGGTTCGCTTGAGAATTTTCTGGGCGTCCGGCAGCGGCCAAATACCCAGTTCGGCATCGTTCAGAACGACGTGCTGGAGTATATGCAGACATTCGCCGCGCAAGACCCCGATATTGCCCGCACCATCAAGGGCGTGCGCATCGCCTTTCCACTGTATGAAGAAGAGGTGCATATCCTTGCCAAGAAGGACATCGCCGATTTCGGAGACCTGGCAGGCCGGCGCGTGGCCATCGGAGCGGAAAACAGCGGCACGTTCCTGACCGCCTCGCTGATGCTGTCCCTGGCCGGGCTGGAACCGGCGGAAAGATTGCCACTCGCGCCCAAGGACGCCTTGCCAAGATTGCTGACCGGGCAGATCGATGCATTCTTCTATGTCGCCGGAGCCCCGGCCTCATTGTACCTGGGCAGCGGCATCGATGGCGGCAGGTTCCATCTGCTGCCCATCACCGATGATACCCTGCGCAACGTCTATACGCCCTCGACCCTGGCAGCAGGCACCTATCCTTTCCAGACCGATCCGGTCGATCTGGTCGCCGTCAAGGCCGTGTTGATGACCTATGACTATGACGCCAATCGGAATGCCTATCACCGTCAATCCTGCAATGCGGTTTCGGATATGAGTGCGTTGATCTCGACCAATCTCGACTCGCTCAAGCAATATGGACATCCGAAATGGCAGGATGTCGATCTGGGAGCGATTCCTCCGGGCTGGGATGTCGGATCATGTGTCACCCGTGGCACCAGCGCGGATTACGAAATGAACTGCACGGCTCCTCCAAGCGCGGAAGGCGATGCCAATGACAGCTATCGTCGCAGCATCTGCGCGGTCATGGGCTGCTGAATCATTCGACTGCGCTCGGGGCGTCAAACCACTCGGTGGCGCCCTGATCGCGATCATCCGCTGACAAGGAAACGATGCGCCAGCGCGAGACCGGCCCCTCCAGCAGGATCGCCGAAAGCGCCGTGACGCGCCGATGCGGGGCGCTGTCCTCGCTCCCTGACATATAATCCACGGCAAAGCGCGGCGGACTTGCCGAACCAGCCGTCCGCCAATGCAGAATCAGCCGCCCGTCCGGCAGGCTGGCCTGCAAGACCGGAACAGGCGCGGCGGCGGCCCCGCTCTGCACCGTCAGGGGCCCCAGTTCCGCAAGCCTGTCCGCCGCGGACTGGCTGTCGACGGCACTGCGATACCAGGCACGGGCGCGCTGCGGGTCCGCGCTCACTCCATCGCCCAATTCGTAAACCTGGCCCATGAAATAGGCAGCACGGCTATCGCCCAGCAATGCCGCGCGCTCATACAGCAATGCCGCGAATGCGGGATCGGTCGCGGCGGCGTCAATTGCCTGATCCAGCAGATCACGGGTGTCGGGCACGCTCATCAGCCGAATCTGGGGCGGCGGCGGCATCGGCACAGGCTCGGGCATGGTCTGCATGTCCTCGCGCGGGCCAAGAGGGCGATCATCTGAAGGTGGCGTGGGTGTCAAGATCGGTCCAGCCGGCTCCACCAGGGCCACACCCTGCCCGCGCCCCGAAATCTGGGTCCAGATCAAACCGCCCGCCAGCGCGGCCAGAACCGTCGCCGAAGCCACCGTCCAGATCCATCCCCGGCCACGCGGCGGCACGACAGCCACGGATGTCCCGACCTCATCCGCAGGTCTCAGAGAAACGGGTTTCATGTCCGACGCAGCGCCCGGCACCTTTGCGCCGGCGCGGTCGGCATGGGCAACCACCTGTGCAGGCGTCGAGGACGGTGGGGGCAGGGCATCGACCGGCTCACCACGCTCACAGGCATCGACGAAAGCCGCACCGATCACCGTGGCACCGGCACGCTCGGCCTCGGACAGGCATGTCCTGGCGATCGCCCCGATCCGCCCCGGAACCCCCTGCGAATAATGATGCAGCCGGACCATGGCGCCGGCATCGAAGGGATTGCGTCCCGAATGGCAGTCGCAATCGACCGTGGCGAAACGATGCGCGACATAGCCTGCCGTCTCATATTCCGTCAGCGCGGCGATGCGAATTTCGGCACCGATATAACGTCCCAATGCGCTGTCCTGCCACTGATCCAGCTTGTCCCGCAGCACGGGCAGGCCAGCCAGCAACAACTGCACCGGCGGCTCCGAAGCCGAAAGGGCCTCGCAAACGCGATGCAGCTGATCAAGCGCACTGTCGGGCAGCAGATGGGCGTCATCCACGATCAGAAGCGTCGGCATTTGGCTTGGCAGTGCCTCGTCCTGGTCTTCATGCGCAAAGTCACGGATCGAGGCGATGAACTCATCATCCTGCGCATCATCATCCGAACCGATCTGGGGATCCCCCGGTTCGAATTCCTCCAACCGGATCGAGGCGATCTTGTGGCTTTCGGACAGTCGCGTGCGGATCGCATTCAGCAATTGCGTCTTGCCGATGCCATCGTCCCCCAGCAGCAGGGTCAGCGGGCTTCCGTCAAGCAGGGCGTGGCGCAGATCGGACAAGGCCGCCTGTTCCGCCGATGACGGGTAAAGCAGCGACGGCGTCGAACCGACCGCGAATACCGGACATGCCGCCCGGCTCTGGTCCGCGTCCCCGGTCATTGGTGTAACAATGTCGACATGCCGCCAAACGGTCGGCAGGGATCACGGCGCAATACCGCCGCGCAGCTTTTCAAGCCGTCCTGCAAACCCGCAACCATCGGCCATATCCCGCCGTTACATCAATACTGCATGTTCAGGTTACCCTATGCAGTGCCTGCGTCAAGAACAGGACGCGGCCTGACCCATCTTGTCGCAGTCTGACATCAGTCACGGCCTTCAAAGACCGTCATTACCCTGTTTGCGCCATCAGCCGGAACCGGGTCAGGCGGTCCCCCAGTCCCGCCCCCCTTGCCCGCCTCTCGGGCAGGCATGGCGACCAGCGCCGCCATGCCTGCTATGCCCCCATCTGTCCGGCAGGATCACCTGCGCGTTGGAATCACGCCGGCGGCAGCCGCCCAGATTCCGGCCGCCTCTTGAAGACATCCTTCACCCCATATCGTGAAAACCTGTGCGGGAATCGCCGCAGGGTCTGAAGATTTCATATAGATTTCAATTGCCTGACGTCTTCACCATCTGATTTATCAATTAATACTTTATCTGATATATCAGTTGAGATACCTTGAATGCATGATCGATGCTTCCACACCGTCCCAATCGCTTGCAGATCGCAGCTATGCCACCATCCGTGAGGGTATCCTGACCGGCAGGCTCAGCCCGGATTCGACCTGGTCCGATCGAGAGTTGTGCGAAATGTTCTCGCTGAGCCGGACGCCGGTGCGCGAGGCGATCCTGCGCCTGCAAAGCGAACAGATGGTACAGATCGTTCCGCGCAAGGGCACCCGCATCCTGCCGCTGCGGCTGGAGGATGTGCGCGACATCCATCAGGTCACCAAGGCTCTCGAACTGGAGGCCGCGCTGCTGATCGCGCGCAATTATCGCGATGTGGAAGAACTGGACCCCATCCTGCAATGCGTAAAGGACATGGAGGATGCCCTTGAACGTCAGGATCGCGAGGCATGGGCGCTGGCCGATACACGCTGCCATTTCGCGGTCGTGGACATGTGCGGCAACAGCAGGCTGGCAGGGATGTATCATGCCCAGAGGGGGCTGACGGATCGCGCGCGCTATTTCGTGCTGCACATGCGCGACCTGCCGGTCCTTTCGACGCGGGAGCACAGGCAGATGTATGACGCATTGGTCGCCCGCGACCTGCGCGAGCTGGAGGTGGTCTATCGCCAGCACTGGGACAGAACGACCGAGGAAATGCTGGACATCATCGGGAGGATCTCTCCGCACACACCGGTGCCGGCAGTCAAACAGACAACATAAAGAATACTCTGGGAGGAGGATGAAATGAAAGAACGCATGTTTACGGCGGTGCTTCTGGCCGCGACCGCGCTGGTCAGCCCCGCAGCCGCCGCAGATCTGGTCATCAAGATCGGCACGGTGGTTTCCGGCGATCACCCCGAAAACGTCGGCGCCCGCGAGATCGAGCGGCTGATCGAGGAACGCTCGAACGGTGATATCGACGTGCGCATCTTCACCGACAGCCAGCTGGGAAATCAGCGTGAAATGGTCGAACAGCTTCGCTCGGGCACATTGGAAATGACCTGGGTCACCACGGGTTTCTTCGGGTCATGGGTGCCGGAACTGGGGGCGCTGGAAATCGGCTACCTGTTCAAGGACCGTGAACATGCCTTTCGTGCCTTCGGGGGTGAACTGGGCGAAGAAGTCGCCAGCCGTGTGAACGAACATGGCGTGCATCTGCTGGGCTATTTCGAGGCCGGCATGCGACATCTGACCAATTCCAAACGCCCCGTGGCCACGCCCGAGGATCTGGCCGGCCTGAAGATCCGCACGCCCAAATCAACCTATCACCTGCGCACGCTTGAAATGATGGGCGCCAATGCCACGCCGATGGCCTTCAACGAACTGTATACCGCCATGGAACAAGGCGTCGTGGACGGGCAGGAAAACCCGCTGTCCAATATCTATAGTGCCAAGTTCTCCGAGGTGAACGACTATCTGTCTTTGACCGGGCATCTGCATCTGACCCATATGGTCCTCTATTCGGACGAACTGTGGCAGAAACTGACGCCGGAACAGCAAGAGATCATCCACGGGGCCGTTCAGGACGCCCAGCAGGTTCAGCGCGACAAGGTCGCCGCCGATGACGCCAGCCTGCTGGACGAACTGGCCGCAGAAGGCATGACCATCACCGAACCCGACCGCGACGCCTTTGCCGCCAAGGTCGCCCCGCTGCGCGACGACGCAATCGCGGAATTCGGCGACACGGTGGTCGAGTGGTTCGAGGTGATCGACGACGTCCGCGACGAAGGTTGAGGCCATGATCCCGTCAAACCGGACGGATGCTCTCGGTGCGCTTGCGCGGACCGAGGGGATCATCATGCAGGCCATGAAATGGGCCATCGTCATCGGCATGGCCGCCATGGTGGTGGTGGTCTTTCTGCAAATTGCGTCGCGCTATCTGCTGTCCATCTCGCTGGGATGGTCCGAAGAAGTTGCGCGGCTGTTGTTCATCTCGATCGTGTTTCTCGGCGCTGCCGTGCTGGCGCGCCAGCAGGCCCATCTGACGGTCACCGTGATCCTCGATCAATGCGGGTGGCGCCTGCGCGCCGCGCTGACGGCGCTTGCGTCTCTGGTCGGGCTGGTCTGTTCCACCTATCTGGTGCGCGGCGGCTGGACCACCATGCTGCGTGAATGGGATCAGCGCACCCCGGCACTGCAGATCCCGATGGGGATCATCTTTTTCATCATCCTGTTCGCGGTGACGCTGATGACCCTGTGGCTGTTCGTCGTGACGGTCATCAACATTCGCGACGTGATCAAGGGTGAGCACGCATGAGCAGCCTTGGCCTGTTGTTTGGCGTGTTCTTCGTGCTGCTTCTGCTGGGCACGCCCATCCTGTTCAGCCTGGCGGCCGCATCGCTGGTGGTGCTGGCCTCGATCGACCTTCTGTCTCCGCAACTGGTGATGCAGCGCATCTATGCCGGGCTGGACAGCTTTCCTATGCTGGCAATCCCCTTCTTCATGGCCGCCGGCGCCCTGATGGAGCAGGGCGGGATCTCGCGCCGACTGGTCAATTTCTCATCCTACCTGGTGGGCTGGATCTCGGGCGGGCTTGGTCATGTGGCCGTGATCGCCTCGACGATCTTTGCAGGCATCTCGGGCTCGGCGGTGGCGGATACAACGGCCATCGGATCGACGATGATCCCCATGATGAAACGGCGCGGCTATGCGCCCGAGTTCTCCGCCGCCGTGGTTGCGGCCTCGGGCGTGATCGGGCCGATCATTCCGCCCTCGATCCCGCTGGTTCTGTATGGAGTGATATCGGGCGTGTCGATCGGCGCCCTGTTCATGGGCGGCATCCTGCCCGGACTGATGATGACCGCAGCGCTGATGGTGCTGATCTATTTCAAGGCCAGACGCAGCAACTGGGAAATCGAGACCGAGCCATTTTCCTATGCCGGACTTTGGGCATCGTTCAAAGAGGCCGTCGGCGCGCTTGTCATGCCGCTGATCATCGTAGGAGGAATTCTGGGCGGGATATTTACCGCGACCGAAGCCGCGGTTGTCGCCACCGTCTATGCCCTGGTGGTCGGTCTGTTCTGGTACAAGGAACTGAGCCTCTCAAGCCTGCCCGACCTGTTCTATCATGCCGGACTGAACACGGCGGTCGTCATGGTGATCGTCGGCGTCGCCAATCTTGTGGGCTATGTCCTGACCATCGAACAGCTTCCCATGATGCTGTCGGACTGGTTCTCGGCCAAGATCACCTCGGCGCTGACCCTGCTGATCCTGATCAATCTGTTGCTGCTGGTGGCAGGATGCTTTCTGGATGGCGGATCGGCAATCATCGTCTTTACCCCGGTCCTGCTGCCGGTCGTCAAGGCCTTCGGTATCGACCCGGTCTTCTTCGGCGTGATGATGACCGTGAATCTGATGATCGGCACGGTCACCCCCCCTGTCGGCCTGTCGCTCTATATTGCCAGCGGCATCGCGGGAATTTCGATCGCGCGGATCTGCAAGGCCATACTGCCCTTCCTGCTGGCACAGCTTCTGGTGCTGATGCTGATCACCCTGTTCCCCGACATCGTGCTGTTCATCCCGCAACAGCTCTACGACATCTGACCCAAGGAAATTCCATGTCTTACAAGAACTCGATTCTCATGGGGACCATCGGCGGCTATCGCGACCGGTTCCACCAGTTCCAGCCCGACCGTTCCTTTGCCGAGCGTCTCGACATCGCCAGGACCATCCCGCGCACCCATGGTATCGAGCCCGTCTATCCGCAGGATCTGGGCGCCGATGGCAGCGCCACAAAGGCCGTCAAGGACAGCGGGCTGGCCGTCTCGGCCGTCAATGTGAACGTCAAGACCGAAGGCAAGTTCAAGGACGGCTCATTCACCAGCCCCGATGCGGGACTGCGTCGGGAGTCGGTTCAATATCTGAAAACAGCAATGGATCTGGCCGCGGATCTGGGCAGCGAGATGATCACCGTCTGCCCGCTGATCGACGGTTGGGACTATGCCTTTCAGGTCGATCACATCCAGCAATGGCGCTGGATGATCGAGGCCTTCGAAGAGGCCGCCGCGCATCGTGGCGACATCAAGATCTGCATCGAATACAAGGCCTATGAAAGCAAGAACCACATCATCCTGCCCACCATGGGCCGCACCCTGCATTTCTGCGATCGTGTCGGCGCGGCCAATCTGGGCGTGACGATGGATGTCGGTCATGCGCTGATCGCCGGTGAAAGCCCCGGTTCGGAAATCGCCGTCGCCGCCGAGGCGGGGCGTCTGTTCTATATCCATTTCAATGACAATGACCGCGGCGCGGATTGGGACATGCTGCCGGCCTCGGTGCACCTGTGGGAGACGTTGGAAACCCTGCACTACATGCGCCGCATCGGCTATGATGGTTGGGTCGCCTATGATGTCTTTACCCGCACGGGCGACAATGCCGAGGCGATTTCGGCCACATTCGAGATCATGGAGAATCTGGACAGGCTGCTGGACAAGATCGGGGATGGCCATCTTCAGGATCTGATCAAATGCGGGCAGCCGCAGCGCAGCTATAACGATCTGATCCGGGCCCTGCTGTGAAGCTGGGACTGGGAACCTATTGCTTTCGCTGGTCCATCGGGCACAAGGATCGTGTGCCCGACCGCCCGATGACGGCCATGGAAGTGCTGGATTTCGCGATCTCTCAGGGCTGCGAGGTCGTGCAATATGCCGACAATCTGCCGCTGGACCGCCTGAGCGCCACGGAACTTGACGCTCTGGCGCAACATGCGGCGGCGCATGATGTGGCGCTGGAACTGGGCACTCAGGCTTTCAATGCGCCGCAGGTTGATCTCTATCTGGATATTGCCGGAACTATTGATGCGCGGATCCTGCGGATCGCGCTGGACGGCGAGGATGCCCTGCGCCCCATCGCCGAACTGGCGGCGGAATTCGCACCCCTGCTGGACAAGGCCCGCCATATCGGCTGTCGCATCGCGATCGAGAACCACTTCAACTATCCGTCCCGCCGCATGGTCGATCTGTTGTCGCTGATCGATGACGACCGGCTGGGGGTCTGCCTGGACGTGGCAAATTCGATCTGCGCCGGGGAATGGCCGATGGAGACTGTCTCGATCCTGTCACCCCATGCGATCAACCTGCATCTGAAGGATTACGAGATCGTCCCCGACTTCTATGGCGCAGGTTTCACCATCACGGGGCGCCCCCTGGGCCAGGGTCGCATCGACGCCGATGCCGTTCTGCGCGCCCTGCCCCGACATGACGACAGCATGAGCGTCATTGTCGAGCACTGGATGCCGTTCCAGTCCGATTTCGAAACGACGGGCCGGATGGAAAGGGAATGGAGTGCCGCAAATCTGGCCACGGCGCGCAAGGCCATTGCAAGGCGCGATCCGCAGCGCTGATCCACCCCCAGAAAGCAAGACTGCCGGACGCGATGTCACGTCCGGCAGTCCTATCTTGTCTGGCCCCGGGGCCGGGCCGCGATCAGTGATCCAGCATTTCCCACAACCGGCGCTTGATCTGGATGAATTCATCCGTCAGCCGCATGGCATCGGTGCGCGGGCGAGGCAGGGTGATCTCTTCGATATGATGAACACGCCCCGGACGGGCCGACATGACCACGATCTTGTCGGCAAGAAAGATCGCCTCTTCCAGATCATGGGTCACGAAGACCACTGTCTTGCGCGACTGGCTCCAGGTGTCCAGAAGGTCGGACTGCATCCGTTCCTTGGTCTGGGCATCCAGCGCGCCAAAGGGTTCATCCATCAGCAGCACATCGGGATCATTGGCATAGACGCGACCGATATCGACCCGCTTGCGCATGCCTCCGGAAAGTTCCCGCGGCCAGCGGTCCTCGAAGCCTTTCAGCCCCACTGCCTGCGTCCACTTGGCCTCGATCTCGCGCTGGTCGGCCGCGCTGGCACCGCGAAGACGAGGGCCATAGCTGATATTCCTGGCCACCGTCATCCAGGGGAAAACCGCATCCTGCTGGAACACCATGCCGCGACGACGGTCGGTGCCCTGAATGATCTGCTCATCCAGTTTCATGGTGCCGTCCGAGGGCGCGAACAGGCCGGCCATCATCTTCAGCAGGGTCGACTTGCCGCAACCCGAAGTGCCCACGATGGCATTGAAGCTGCCGGATTCGAAGGTCAGGTTGATATTGTCCAGCACGGTCAATTCATTGGGCTGACCCTTGCCGAAGGTATGCGTCAGGTTTTCGATACGAATTTCTGGCATTATTCACGTGTCTCCGACCACTGCATCAGATGCGCCTGAATCTTGCGGAAGATGCGGTCCATGATGAAAGCGCAGCCGCCGATGATCATGATGATCATCATCACCTGATCGGTCAGGAAGTAGCGCCGCCCTTCTTGCAGCAGAAAGCCCAGACCGTTCTGCGCGGCCAGAAGCTCAGAGGCCACAAGGGTCGTCCAGGCCGCGGCCAGTGCCACACGATAGCCCGTGATGATGAAAGGGGTCGCGGCAGGCACCGCCACCGTGCGGAACACCTGAAAGCGGGTGGCCCCCATGGTCGAGGCAGCATCTTCATACACAGCAGGCACGTTCTTCATGCCGGCAATGACATTGACCACGCAGACCATGAAACAGGCGATGGTGATGATCAGCACGCGGCTGAACTCTCCGATGCCGAACCAGATGATGATCAGCGGGATATAGGCCAGCGGCGGAATCGGCCGCACGGCCTCGATCAGAGGATCGAACAGATATTCGACCGTGCGATACCAGCCGATCAGGCAGCCCAGAACCAATGCAAGCGTGGTGCCGATCAGGAAGCCGGCGCTGATGCGGAACAGGCTGGCACCAAGCGCCTTGAGCAGCGAGCCCGATGTCAGATTGGTCCAGAAGGAGGCGATGATATCGCCGATCGGTGGCAACAGCGCCGGGTTGTTTTCGGGGCGCGTGGTCACCAGCGCATAGATCGCGATCACCACGGCTACCGACAGACAGCCCAGAAGCAGACGCTTCGAATTGAATGCAGAGTTCTTGTTCATCGGACTTAGAGTTGCTCGATAATTTGGCTGCTGACCATCGTGTCAAGATCCGGCACGCCCGAGATCTTGCCATTCCCGGCCAGAAATTCGGACTGGATCAACAGCGATTGCTTCAACTGGTCCTTGGCAAAGACCTCTTTGATTTCAGGCACGTCGAAATAGAAATAGCCGTTCAGAAGAGGCTCGACCTCTTCGGCAGTCACGCCCGCCCGGCCGATCTTTTGCTGCCAGGCCACCATGCGGGCGACCACTTCGGCATTGTCCTCGCGCAGCATCCCCACGCCCTTGCTGTGGAAGGCCTCGACAACCTGACGCAGCGCTTCCTGCTTGGCATCCAGCGTCTGCTGGGTGGTCATGAAGATATCCATGATGCTGGGGCGGGTCTCGATGGGCATTTTCGCGCCCTCGGCCAGCATCACCGCACCGGGCATCTTGTCAAAGATCAACTTGCGCGAAGTGGCCAGCGGAACCGTGGCATCGACCGCCCCCGCGATCATCGCAGCCTGGGCGTCGATGGGCTCCATGTTGATCCGCGTCAGCGGCATATCGGCCAGACCCTCGGCCTTCAGCACGGTATCAAGGAAGAAATCGAAATTCGACCCCGAGGTTACGGCAAGCCGTTTGCCTTCCAGATCGGTCAGGCTGCTCAGCCCTTCGCGGCCGACAATGGTATAAAGCCCCGAGGCGTCACCACAGACCGAGATCGCGCGCAGATCGGCCACCTTGCGGGCCATGGCCGCCAGAGGCGGCACTGCCCCCACGGTGATCGCATCGACCGAACCGCCCACCATCGCCTCGATCGCCGGAGGTCCCGAGGGGAAGACGCTGAATTCCATGTCGACGCCCGGCGCAAAGCCCTGATCCTGCACCAGCCAATAGATCCCGAAGGAATAGGCCGGGATGATACCCACGCGCAGTTTCTCATTCGCGGCATGAGCCTTGCCTATAAAGAAGTTCGGCGCGGCAAGCGCGACGCCAGAGGCGGCGGCACCCTTCAAAAGTCGACGGCGCGTCAGTCCGCTGTATTTCTCGGTCGACATGTCTTCCTCCTCTCCTCAGCCCTTGCGGGCCACCCTTTGGCGTGCAACGCCAGCATTCATCGAGAATAGCCCGCGACTTTTACAGATGTCAAATATTTTGTCATTTATCTAATTGCGCAGACATGTCGACACGGCACGCGCAAGCCCTCCCGCTGCCGTCCGGCGCGGGAAATGGCAGGCAAGATCATGCCTTCAGTCAGATTGCAACAATGCGATGGCCAGAGCCTCGTCAACGCAGAGATGCGTCGCCAGTTTGCCGTTCAGGATTGCCCTTGCCGCCTGCAGCCGGTCCTCGCCCGCGACGACCACGAGCTTGCGCCTTGCGGCACGCAGATGTTCGACCTCGACGGCCACGACACGTTCCTCGGGCGGCAAATGCACGGGGTTGCCGTCGATATCGATATAACGACAACAGACGATCCCGCAGGCCCCGGCATCCACGGCATGGGCCACCTGTTCGGGCGTGGCGATGCCCGCGGCGATCAGATGGGTGTCGGGTTCCGTATTGCCGATGGAATAGATTGCCACGTCCAGATTTTGCAGCCGCTGCAACTGGGTGGCAATGGTCGGTTCCGCGCGCAGGCTTTGGGCCAGCGCCTCTGACGACAAGACCGCGGGCGCATGCAGCGTGAAGCAACTGGCATCCAGACAATTCGCAATCCGGATCGCGCAATCCTCCGAGGCAGCGACACGATCAGAGACCATCGAGCCGATCATCTGGCAGACGGTCACCCCTTCGACGGGTTGGCGCGGCATGGCATCGGCGACGGATTTGATGGTTTCGCCCCATGCGACTCCCACCGTATCCCCCGGTCGGACCACATCCAGCAGCGCCATGGCCGCCACCCGGGCAAGCTGGCCCAGGCTCTCGGCACGGTCGGGGACGGCATCGCCCCCGATCCGACAACGCGAGACATAGGCGTCTTCCAGGCCAAAGCGCGCCACCAGCTGTCGCGACAATGCCGAAGCCGCCAGCACTTCGCCATCGACGCGGATTTCCACGATGCCACGGTCGCGGCATTCCCGCAGCATGTTGACGATGGTGGGACGGGACACCGACAATCGCTTGGCGATCTCGCTCTGGGTCAGACCTTCGCCGTAATACAGCAGCGCGACATTCGCCAGCAGGGCATCCTTGTCACTGAAAGGGTTTGATGATGTCTCGTCCCGGGCCATGTCAGGCACTTACCTTCTTGTTGCCGGATTGACCGTAGTTCTGCTGGAACCAGTTGTAGCAACGGTCGATTTCTTCCTGTGGCAGCTCCTCGACCGGGCCGCGCGTCATCGCCAGATGCGTGGTCATCGCTGCTTCCTCCAGATACATCGCGAACGAGGTCGCCTCGGTCGCGGAACGGCCCATCGTGAACACCCCATGAGCCTTGACCAAGGCAGCATATCCACCATCCGCGGCTTCGACAACGGCCTGACCGGTATCGACCTCGCCCGGTGTGGCATAGCGCGAACAGGGCACATCCCGGCCCAGCATATGCGTGATCGGAGTCAGCACCGCCGGAATCCGTTCGCCCCGCGCCGCAAAGCTGGTCGCATAGGGGGAATGGGTGTGGGTGATGCCGAATATGTCAGGCCGAGCCTTGTAGATATACAGATGCAGCCCCGTATCCACCGATGGCTTCATCTCGCCCTCGACGACATTGCCCTCCATATCCACGACGACCATGGTTTCCGGCGTCAGATTCTTGAACTTGACGCCCGAGGGCTTGATGACCACCAACCCGGTTTCGCGGTCGCGCCCCGAGACATTGCCCCCCGACCCCACGACCAGCCCGTTCAGGGGCAATTGGTGGTTCTGTTCGCAGACTTCCTTTTTCAGGGCTTCAAGCATTCTTCTTCTCCTCGGGGATGCCATGCGGATAGACGACGATTTTCAGGGATTTTTCGGCCTTGCGCAGCATTTCAAAGGCTTCCGCACTGTCATCGATGTCAAAACGGTGCGAGATCGCCTCGTCGGCCTTGATCCGGCCCGCTTCCAGCAGACGGATATAGCTGTAGGTGTCGGTATGGTCCGAGGAATAGCGCGAGGTGACCGTGATCTGGTCAAAATAGGATTTTGCCCCGTCGCGCACCCAATCGGTTCCCGGTGCCAGCGGCGCACCCAGATGCAAAGTGCCGCCGACCTCGACAAGATCCTCGGCCTGCGCCCAGGCCTGCGGGAAGGGCGCAATGACGATGACCGTATCGGCCAGACGGCCATTGTTGGCCGCACGCAGCGCCTCGACCGCATCTTCGTTCCTGGGGTTGATCGTATGCGTCGCGCCGAATTCGCGCGCCTTCTCCAGCCGCCAGTCCGAGAAATCCAGCGCGATCACCTTGCCCGCGCCGAACAGCGGTGCCAGATGCACGAAGCCCTGCCCCATGAAGCCCGCGCCAACCACGGCCACGGTGTCGCCGGGCTGGATGTTGCAGACCTTCAGCCCCGACATCACACAGGACCACGGCTCGATCGTCACCGCCGCCTCGGTCGAAATGCTCTCGGGCAGCTTGTGGGCATCCATCCGCAGATGCTGGGCGGTGACGCGGTAATATTCACAGACCCCGCCCGGATCCAGCTTCATCGAGGAATAGAAGGGATCGCGGGTAAAGTGACCCCGGCGCGACAGATGGCTGTCGACCCGGCCGACATGGTGGTTGATGAACAAACGGTCGCCGACCTTGTAGTCGGTCACATCCGCGCCGACCTTCACGACCTCGCCAATCGGCTCATGACCCAGAACCTTGGGTTCAGCCTTCTTGTACCATGCCATGGTCTCGCCGCCGCAAAGGCCACAGGCCAATGTCTTCAGCAGGATCTCGTCGGCACCGATTTCGGGTATGGGACGTGTTTCAATGCGGATATCTTCCAGCGTGTGATACACGGCGGCTTTCATCATTTCGGTCATGGTTGAAACCTCTTTCCTTTCAATTCCAAAGCGCCTGACAGCAGTCGGACAGAGCGACATATCTGGCGAAGGCGGCGTCATAAGCGGGGGCCGTCGCAGGGTCGGGATCGTGGCGCAGCACGTCCTCGCTTCGCCGGGCCAGCGTGCAGGCCTCGCCCCGTCCGGCGGCGGCAGCGCCCAGACAGGCCGCCCCCCACAGCCCATGATCCGAAGCCTCGCTGACCAGAACCGGCACCTGCATCACATCGGCGATGATCTGGCACCACATCCGGTTGCGCGCCCCGCCTCCGGTCAGGCGCACCGGCGCATCCGGCCGCCCGTTTTCCTTTTCGAAACAATGGCGCAGGCTGAAGGCCGCGCCCTCCATCACAGCCCGGCCCATATCTGCCTTGGAACTGCTGGAGGACAGGCCAAAGAACGATCCGCGCGCCCTGGGGGCGACGAAGGGCGCGCGTTCACCGTTCAGATAGGGCAGGAATGTCACGCCATTGGCGCCCGGCGGCACCTGTTCGACCAATGCGTTCAGACGGCCCGCAATCTCGGCGGCGGACCCGCCCCCCAGGGTCTTGGGATGCAGCGCGCAGAACCAGTCAAAGGCGGCCGCGCCCGTGGTCGGGGCAAGGATACGTGTCAGCAGGCGCCCATTGGCATGATGCGCGGTCGCGCCCACGGGCTGATCGCTCGGCGCGACCTTCTCGGTCAGAATGGTGACCACCGCCGTGGTGCCCAGAATCATCATCGTCTCGCCGGGCTGTTCCATGCCCATGCCGACGATCATCGCCGACAGATCCATGGTCCCGACCGAAACCGGCAGCCCCTCGGGCAGCCCCGTCGCCGCGCTGGCCTGTGCCGAAATCGCGCCAAGGCGGCTTTCGGCATGGCGCGGCGCATTCAGCATCCGCGCCAGGCGCGTGCAATCCAGCACCTGCAGGGCGTCCAGATCATAGCCGCCGGATTCGAAATCCAGAAAGGGGATCGAGGCATTGGAAAAATCGGTCGCGATCTCACCGGTCAGGCGGAAACCGACCCAATCGGCGCAATACATTACCCGGTCAATCGCCTCGGCGCGTTGGGGTTCTGCCTGGCGCAGCCATTGATAGATCGTCCCCGAGGTGCCCGGCCAGATCGCCGTGTTGCAGGCATGGCTGATCGCGCGCGCCTGACCCTTGTCATATAGCTGCGAAACATTGTCGGCAGCGCGGGTGTCATTCCAGAGAATCGCATTGCCGACCGGCTTCTTGTCGCGGTCCAGCGCCCACAGCCCGTCGCCCTGTGCCGCGATACCGACGCTGCGGATCAGGCCGGGATCAATATCGGCAAGCGCCGCGCGAATGGCCTGACAGACCCCTTGCCAGACGGTTTCCATATCCTGTTCGGCGCGGCCCTGTTCGCTCAGCTGCACCTCGCTTGGCGTTTCACCAAGAGAGACACGTGTTCCGTCGCTGCGATAGACCGCCGCCTTGATCGCGGTGGTGCCTGCATCGATACCCAGCCAATATTCCTGCACCTAAACCTCCCTTTCACATTCGGCGCGCGTCACGAAACGCGGGGCGTCCAAAGCCCGGACCCTTGGCAACTCGCCAGACCACGGCGAAACCTGCACCAGCGTCGTGTGGCTGATATTGCCCTGGCTCAGTTCCGATGCGCCCTTGTCGATTGTCAGCATGTTCGGATTGCCATGCACGCAGATCCGTCCCTGCGGGCTGTCCTGCAGATCGGCCCATGCGCCGGTCGGCAGCACCACGCAATCGTGCCGCATGTTCGCGTCCAGCCGCAATCCGGCCAGACAGCCGCCCCGCGCATTGTGCAGATGCACAACCTCGCCCTCGCGCAGGTTCAGCGCGGCGGCCGTCCGTGGATGCATTCGCGCAACCTCGCGCCCCTGCAACTTGGAGGCTACAGCCTCGGAGCCATTGTCCAACTGGCTGTGCAGCCGCGTCGCGGGCTGTTGCGACAACAGATGCAGATGGGTCGGCGGGGCCTCATGGGTCCATTCCGCCGGGGGCATCCAGCAGGGATGACCGGGACAGTCGCACAGTTGCATGGCCGCGATCCTGTCATTGAACAATGTCAGCCGCCCGCTTTCCGTCGGCAGGGCATGGGCAACGGGATCTTCGATGAAGCGAGAAAAGAGGATGCGGGTCTGATCTGCCTCGGGGATTTCGAAACGGCCCATGTCGCGGAAGCTGTCGAAATCAGGCAGGGCAAAGCCTTCGGATTGCGCCACGCCCTGACAGCCGGCCCAGATCCAGCGGAGCCAGTCCTGCGTATCCCGCCCCTCGGTAAATTCAGCCTCGACCCCGAAACGGCGCGCAAGATCGGCAAGGATGTCATGATCGTTGCGCGCCTCTCCCATCGGCGCCAAGACCTGCGTCATGTAGATCAAGGACGGGTCGCGCCGGTTGACCATGATATCTTCACGCTCCAGCGCCATGGTCGTGGGCAGAACGATATCCGCGCGCCGTGCTGTCGCGGTCCAGCTGTGTTCATGGACGATGACGGTCTCGGGCCGCTGCCATGCCCGCTCCAGCCGCAACAGATCCTGATGATGGTGAAAGGGGTTGCCGCCTGCCCAATAGACCAGCCGGATATCGGGATAGCTTCGCGTTTCGCCGTTGTAGCGATAGGCTTGCCCGGGGTTGAGCAGCATGTCGGAAATGCGCGCCACCGGAATGAAATCATCGACGCCATTGCGCCCCTGCGGCACCGAGGGCCAGCTGATGAAACGCTTGGCACGCCCCGGCGGTGTGGTCGAGCCATAGCCAAAGCCGAAACCGGTGCCCGGCTGGCCGATCTGGCCCAGCACGGCCGCCAGTGCCAGCCCCGCCCAGACCGTCTGTTCGCCATGATCGGCCCTTTGCAGGCCCCAGTTGATCGAGACCATCACCCTGTGGCGTGACAGCTCTTCTGCCAGATCGCGGATCTCGCCCGCGGCCAGGTCACAGAGCGGCGCAGCCCATTCGGCGGATTTTGCCTGACCGTCGCTGACCCCCATGACATAGTCGCGAAACTGCGGCCAACCGCTGGTATAGCGGTCCAGAAATGCCTGATCATGTCGACCGTTGCTGACCAGCTCATGCAGCAGCGCCAGCATCAATGCCACGTCCGAGCCCGCGCGAACCGGCAGCCAGCGGGCATTTGGCAGATCGGCCAGATCACTGCGCAGCGGCGAGACGCAGATCGTCTGCATGCCAGCCGCCGCCGCCCGTTCCATCCAGCCATCCACCTCATGGGAACTGGTGCCGCCCGCGGCGATCTGCGCGGTGCGCCCCGAGACACCGCCAAAGGCCAGGAACAGCGTGCAGTTTTGCGCGATCAGCGGCCAGCTTGTCAGCCCCTCTTCGATATCCTTGTTGGACAGGCCGGTGATATGGGGCAGCAAAACTTCGCCCGCAGCATGGGAATAGGTGTCGCGCGCGGCCACATATCCCCCGATCAGATTCAGGAAACGGCGCAGCTGCGACTGGGCATGATGGAAACGTCCGGCGCTGGACCAGCCATAGGAACCACCGTAGATCGCGCCGTTGCCATGGTCCCTGCACACGCGACGCAACTCTTGCGCCGCCATATCCAGCGCCTCGTCCCAAGGCAGTTCGACATAGCTGTCATCATTGCGCCCTGCCCCGCCATCCCCGGCCAGCCAGCCACGACGCACGGCAGGGCGATGGATGCGCGCACGCGTGTCACGCGCCGCAGACAGCCAGCCGCGCCCGATCCGCGAGGGCGCAGGATCATCGGCCAGCGGCTCCAGCCGCAGATCATCCTCTGCCCCGGTCACCCGATAGGCGCCCCAATGGGCTGCGGTATAGCGATCTGTCATCACGTCAGCCTTTTCGTTTTGACATTTGTAAAATACATTGTCATATGATAGATCAGATTACAACCGGAATGTCATGCTCAGGAGGAGTGATGCGAAATGCGCAATGAAAGAACGACAGAGGAAGTCGCGCTGGGAATCCGGCGCCGTGTGTTCGAACACTCGATGCGCAACAACGGCGGCTACCTCAGCCAGGCCTGTTCCGCCGGCGAGCAACTGGCATGGCTTTACAATGAAGAGCTGAATCTGGGCGCGCCGACCCTGCCGATGATTCCCAAACCCTTCGAAGGCGTCCCTTCGCCCTCCAACCCGGATTATCACACGGGCGCAGGATACAACGGTCCCGCCGCCCCCGATTTCGACCGGCTGTTCATTGCGCCGGCACATTACGCGCTGGTGGCCTATGCGACCCTGATCGAGGTCGGACGCATGGCCCCCGAAGGCCTCGAGATGTTCAACAAGGACGGCTCCAGTGTCGAGATGATCGGTGCCGAACATTCGCCGGGCATGGAGGTCCACAACGGGACATTGGGCATCGGCCTGTCGACCGGCGCGGGCCTTGCCTATGGCCGCAAGCGGCGTGGCGAACCGGGCCGGACCTGGGTGTTCATGTCCGACGGCGAAGTGCAGGAAGGCCAGACTTGGGAAGCCGTGCAATCGGCCGCCTATCACGGCATCGACAACCTTTATGCGATCATGGATGTCAACGACCAGCAATGCGACGGCGCCATGTCCAGCGTGATGGAGGTCGGCGACATCAAGACCAAGTTCCAGAATTTCGGCGCCACCTGTGTCGAGATCGACGGGCATGACATCTCGGCCATGCGCGATGCCGTAAAGGAAAGCCATGAGGGCCGTCCGCTGATCATCCTTGCGCGCACCAACCCCTTCAACAGCATGTCCATTCTGGAAGAGCGGTTCCCGCGCCTGCACTATGTGCGCTTCAAGTCCGAAGAAGAACGCGCCCGCATGAATGTGTCCATCGCCGCCGATCTGGGCGTCGAGCCTGTCGACTACAGCCACTAAGGAGTTCGCAACATGGTGGAAATGGTATCACGCCCCTATGCCAAGGCTTTCGAAGCCTTTGCCGCGGGCAACCCCGACATTCTGTGCCTCTCTGCGGACCTGACCTCGTCCTGCGAGGTTGATGGCTTTCGCGACCGGCATCCCGATCAGTTCCTCAGCCTCGGTATGGCCGAGCAGAACATGATGAGCTTTGCCGGCGGGTTGGGTCTGGCAGGCTATCGCCCGTTCATCCATACCTTTGGCGTCTTCATGTATCGCCGCCCCTATGACCAGCTGATGGCCTCGATCGCCTATCCGCGTCGCAAGGTGCGTCTGATGGGCTTCCTGCCCGGCATCACCACGCCCGGCGGCATGACCCATCAGTCGATCGAGGATATCTCGGTCATGCGTTCGATCCCGAACATGACCATTCTGGAAACCGGTGATGCGACCGAGGTGGAATCGATCTGTGAAGCCGCCGACAGCATTGACGGCCCGGTCTGGTGTCGCGTTCTGCGCGGCTCGGTCCCGCGGCTGTTCGATACGCCGATCAAGGTCGGTGAAATGCGCGAGCTGTCCTCGGGCGACGACATCCTTGTCGTCACCTCGGGCATCTGCACCGAAGAGGCAATGCGCGCCCGTTCGGCACTGGCCAAGGCTGGCCTGTCAATCCGCCATCTTCACCTGCATACGATCAAACCCTTCGACAGCAAGGCGCTGCTGGATCACATCGGCTCGGTGAAACATGGTGTCATCACGCTGGAAAACCACGTGACCGAAGGAGGCATAGGCTCTCTGGTCGCGGAAACCATGGCGGATGCCGGCGTCGGGAAGCGGCTGATCCGTCTGGGACTGAAGGACACCTATGCCCATGGTGGCTCGCGCCCCTACCTGATGCGCTATTACGGGCTGGACGCGCTGGCCCTGGTGCGGGGGATCGAGGATCTGACCAAGCAGAATTTCGGCATCACCGAGGATGATCTGGATTCGGCCCGGGTCGAAGATGTCCATTCGCTGGTCAAGGCCGAAGCGCTCTAGGCATGACGGGTGGCGGCGCTGTCCGCCACCCTCATTCACTCTTGCGGCAGCCCCGCAGAGCATCCATTGAACGGCCAAGACAAGACAAAGCCTTGCAGGCGTTCACCTTCTGCAAGGCACCCAGACGACCCGTAGCCCCGGGGGAGGAAACCTCATGAACATCATTACCATCCTGGTGGACAGTCTGAACAAGGACTGTCTGTCGATCTACAACCCCGACACGCCCTGCCGCACGCCCAATATCACCCGACTGGCACAACGCTGCCAGATATTTGATGATCATTTCGTCGGCAGCCTGCCCTGCATGCCAGCGCGGCGCGAGATCATGGCCGGGCGCAAGGAATTCCTGTGGCGTCCCTGGGGCGGGCTGGAGGTGTTCGACCCGCGTCTGCCCAAGGAAATCGCCAAGACCGGCATGATGACCGCGATGGTCACCGACCATTATCATTACTGGGAAGAAGAGGCGAACGGCTACATGCAGGGCTTTCAGTCGCTGCATATGGTGCGCGGACATGAGGTCGACAGCTGGAAGGTGCCGGATTCCAGCAAGGAAGACCCGCAATGGGTCAGGAATGTCGCCAAATACCGCGCGGCCGAACATATCCGCCAATACGCTGCCAATGTGGCCGATTTCAAAGGCGAAGAGGATTACTTCGCGCCCCGTGTTCTGCAGGGTGCCTGCGACTGGCTGGACGAGAATGCCCGCAAGGGGCCGTTCTTCCTGCATGTGGAATGCTTTGACGTCCACGAACCATTCGACGTGCCCGAGCCCTATGCGTCAATGTATACCGACGGCAAGAAGGACGATTTCAACATCTGGCCGCCCTATCAGGTCTATGCCGATCTGGAACGGTTCATGGATGAGACCACCCCCGAAGAGCTGGATTTCCTGCGCGCCCAATACATGGGCAAGGTGACGATGATGGACACCTGGCTTGGCCGGTTGATGGCCAAGATGGACGCGCTGGATCTGTGGGAAGACACAATGATCGTCTTTACCACCGATCATGGCCATGATCTGGGCGAACGCCGGGCCTTTGGGAAACAGTTCCCGCATTACGACAGCCACGCCAATATTCCGCTGCTGGTCTGGCACCCGCAGAACCCCGGCAAGGGCGCCCATGTCGGTGGGCTGAGCCAGACCGTCGACCTGTTTGCGACGCTGATCGATGCCGCCGGAGGCGAGATCCCCGAGTCGAACCGCCATTCGAAAAGCCTGATGCCGATGATCCTTGGCACCGGCGACAGCCCGCATGAGGCGCTGATCTATGGCACCTTCGGACAGGGACTCTGCGTGACCGATGGCGACTGGACCCTGTTCCGCGCCCCGGTCGAGGGCGAGCCTCTGTTCACCTATTCGACCGCGATTTCGCGCCCGCTGATCGTGGACAATCCGGTTGACGGCCGCGTGGGTCGCCCGCCCGAGGCACCCGCCGAACAGGGCTATTTCGACCCTTCGGTCGATCTGCCGCTATGGAAGACACCGATCACCATCGACCCGCGCACCTATCAGTCGTTCCTGTATCACCGCAGTTCCGACCCGGGGCAGGAACAGAACCTGTGGGACAGCCATGACGATGACCGCCGTCGGATGATGCAACTGGCGCGCCAGATGATGGACGAAGAAGGATACCCGGTCGAGCAATTGGCGCGTCTGGGCATGACCGACCAGCATCTGGCCGCACAAGCGGGCTGTTGAGACCAATCTGCGGCAGCTTTTCAAAAGGCTGCCGCAGATCACGCCAGGTCAGATTTCAAGGATCACATTTCCGATCAATCGGCCACTTTCAATGGCCTCATGTGCGGCAGCGGCCTCGGCAAGGGCAAGGCGCTCTGCAATCAGCGGTTTCAACTTGCCCTCGCGCAGGAAGGTGTTGATCTCGGAAATCGCCTGATCCTTCTGCGCCTGCAGCAACGCATAGACAAAGACCAGATGGATGGCGATATTCGTCATGGCCAGCGGATAGAAGGGAAAGGCGGGGGTCAGATTGCTGGCGGTCGCATAGGCACCCACGTTGCCGCCGGAACGCATGATGCGGGGCAGAATGTCGACATGGGCGGCAAAATCGACATCCACGAGATGGTCGATGGATCTTTCACCCAGAACGGACAGGATCTGTTCAGCCAGATCACCCTGACGATAGTTCAGAACAATCTCGGCACCGGCCTGCCGGGCTATTTCGGCCTTTTGATCCGAACTGACCGTCGCGACCACGCGCGCGCCCGCCGCTGCGGCCATCTGGACCGCCATATGTCCCACGGCCCCTGCGCCACCTGTCACCATGACCGTCTTGTCACGCAGCGGCCCGGCCCAGAACAGCGCCCGATGCGCCGTCATCGCCGGCACCCCCAGGCAGGCCCCGGCATCAAAGCCGATCCCGTCGGGCAGTTCAGCCGCCAGTTCCGCAGGAACGCAGACCTGTTCGGCAGCCGTTCCCCGCACCCCCTGGCTGGTGCCATCGGCAGAACGGTTGACGTTATACAGCCAGACCCTCTGACCGACGCGCGAGGGATCGACGCCCGACCCAACTGCCTCGATCACACCCGCACCGTCATTGTGGACAACCACACGATCCGCGACCATCGGCCCCTGAACTCCGCTGCGCAGCTTGCAGTCCGAGGGGTTCACCCCCGAGGTGCGAAGGGCCACCCGGACCTCACCGGCAGCGGGTTCGGGTCGGTCAATCTCGACAAGATGCAGGGTTTCGGTCGCCCTGCCGCGCTGGGTATTGACGATGGCTTTCATGTGCCGGTCTTTCCTCTTCGATGGGACCGCCCTGCCCGGGACGATCCAGATTGGTGGTCAATGCATGGTGTCAGCATGTGAAGCCGGACAATGCCTGCAATCGGATGGGGATGAAACAGGACACCGAACCGGCGGCATTTACGCACCGGCTGCGCATCGGGCCTCGGCAGACCAATGCACATCGACCACCCCTGCCAGTCGCGTCAGGCGCGACAGTTCGGCCTCCAGCCGGCCCAGTCGCGCCGGGGTCCAGCGCAGGCCCGGTTCGGGCCAGAAGTTCAACACGTCAAGCCGCCCCTTCTTGCGGTCGGCCTTGATCTCGATACGTCCGGTGAACCGGCTGCCTTCCAGCAGGGGAAAGACGTAATAGCCCCAGATGCGTTTGGCGGCGGGAACGAACATCTCGACGCGATAGTCAAAGCCGAACAGCCGCTGCAGACGCGCCCGATCGCGGATGGCCGGATCAAAGGGGTTCAGCACCCGCACCCGCGACCCCGAACCCGTCAGCCCCGCGATGCGGTCATCAATATCGGCAGAGGCCAAAGCATCGATCCAGTCGCCCCGCGCCGTCTGGACCTCGACGCGGCGCAGCCCTTCGGCTCTGGCGGCCCAGGCCTGCACCTCGGCGCGGGTGGCCGCGTCCCAGAACTTTTGCAGCTCGGTCACGCTGGCAAAGCCAAGCCGGTCCAGCGCTTCATGGCACAGGCGGGAAACCTGTTCACTTTCCGGTATCTCTTCCTCCCGCAAATGCCGGGGAAAGACACGTTCGGCCAAATCATAGAACTTGGTAAAATTCACGCGGTGGCATGTTGCCAATTCGCCCGCATACCACATGTAATCCAGCGCCAGTTTATGGGGTGGACGCGCCCACATATGCGTCCGGTCGGTCACCTTGCTGTCGAAATCATGCGTCGACAGCGGCCCTTCGGCCTCAATCCGGTCGCGGATCGCCGCACGTTCAGCCGCGTCGGGCAAGCCCCTGAACCAGCTGGCCTTGTCCAGATACTCGCGCTTGCGCCGGAACTGTCGCTGCCAGATCGGCAGGAATTCCATCGGGATCACCGAGGCATCATGGGTGAAATGTTCGAACACCGCACGGTCGCGCGACATCACCCGGTCCAGCATCGGCTCGCGATATTTCTGATTGCGGCTCCAGAGGATATGATGATGCGCGCGCGAGACGATCTGGATTGAATCAAGCTGAACAAAGCCCAGCCGTCTGATCATCCCGGCGACATCCAGCGGTCCGGTGGGCGGGGCACCCAGCCCCTGACTGTCCAGCCACAGGTGCCGAGCCGTCTCATTGTCGATCCGCAAAGGGGTCATCGTGCCATGCGACCGCATGGCTCTGCGGGCAGTATCTGTCGTGTCATCGGTGCCTCATCCGGGTCGGGTCCAATGTTACACAGGCCCGCCCCATAGCGTAAGGCGTCCTGTGATCAGCGGGTCAGATAGAGCGACAGCACCGGCAATGCGATGATCAGCGCAAGGCGGATGATATCGGCCACCCAGAAGACGAAGACTCCCCGAAAGATGGTTCCCAGCGCGATATCCGGCAGGACCGAGCGCAGCACAAAGACATTCATGCCGATGGGCGGGGTGATCAGGCTGATTTCGGTGACCACCACCACGATGATCGCGAACCAGATCAGCACGGCGTCGGGATCCTGCAGCACCGCCAGCCCGAAATCCAGATTCGCGACCAGCGGATAGAAGACCGGCACCGTCAGCAGGATCATCGACAGGCTTTCCAGAAAACATCCCAGCACCATATAGATCAGCACGATCACCAACAGCACCGTCCAGGGCGACAATCCAAGAGCGCCGACAATATCACTCAGGCTGTCGGGCAGACCGGCGAATGTCACGAAATTGCTGAAGATCTCGGCTCCGATGATGATGGCAAAGATCATCGCCGAGGCCGTGGCACTGTCAACAAGGGCGTTCCACAACGCGCCGCGTGTCAAGCCGCCCGTCGCCATGGCGATCAACAGCGCCATGGCCGCGCCCATGCCTGCGGCCTCGATCGGCGTGAAGAAACCGCCATAGATTCCCGCCATGATGAAGACGAACAACCCCAGAACCGCCGCCACGCTGACCGCGTCGCGCCGTGTCATCGGCTGAACTTCCTTGACCTCGGGCGCCAGGTCGGGCTTCAGGCGGACCGCCACCATCACCGCCAGCAGATAGCCGATGATGCCCAGGATGCCGGGAATGATGCCCGCAAGGAACAGCTTGCCGATATCGGCCTCGGTCAGCAGGCCAAAGATGATCAGCACGACCGAAGGCGGGATCAGAATGCCAAGCGTGCCCCCCGCAGCTATCGCCCCCGTCGCCAGACTGTCGGAATAGCCGAAACGACGCATCGAGGGCATCGTCACCTTGGACATCGTGGCCGCCGTCGCCAGGGAAGATCCGCAGACAGCCGAAAATCCGCCGCAGGACATCACCGTCGCCATGGCCAGCCCGCCCCGCATCCGGCCAAAAACACGGTCGGCGGCAGAAAACAGCCCCTGCGCAATGCCCGAACCGGCCAGCACATTGCCCATGAATATGAACAGCGGCACGACCGACAGGGAATAGTTCAGCCCGGTTTCGAACACCGCATTCCCGACCATGGCCCCGGCCGGACCCCAGCCGCGCAACAGGCCAAAGCCGATGCCTCCGACGATGGCCATCGCAAAGGCGATGGGAACGCGCGCGAAGACCAGCAGCAACAGGATGGCCAGCGCGATCAGGGAAATAGTCATGCGGCCTCCCGGCGCAAAATCATCGCAACAGCCGACAGGACGCAGCTTGCCGCGGCCAGAAATGCCAGCGGTGCCATGGGCAGGGCCAGCGACGCGCTGCGCGTGCCGTCATGCCATTGATCCAGCCCGATCAGCACCAGACGATATGAGAAATAGAACAACACCACCGCCGACGCGAAACCGGCCAACCGCCCCAGAAGGCGTTGGACCCGGCGCGGAAACAGATGCAGCGCCAGATCGACCTCGACATGGGCGCCATCGGCACTGGTCAACGGCAGGGCCACAAAGACCAGCGCGGCCAGCAACATCTGCGTCAGCTCATAGGCGCCGCCGAAAGGATGGTTGAAGACATAGCGGCCGATGACATCATAGCAGGTCACGCCGACCAGCATCGCGATCATCAGGGCCGAAACCCCCGCCAGAACGCGATACCATATGCTGTGCCGGTGGCGCCGCCCCGGATCACCATCCGGAGCGCTGCCACCGGCCATCAGGTCAGGACCGCTCATTCCACCTTCACACCCGTCATCTCGCGGAACTTGGCCAGCGCCGCCAATCCATCATGGCCCTCGCCCAGACTGCCAGCCCAGTCCTGTTCAAGAGAAGCTCCCGAGTCACGCAACGCCGAAACGACCTCGGGGCTGGCTTCGTAGAAATCGACCTTGTCACCCACTTCCGCAAGCGCGGCAGTATCGGCATCATTCCATGCCTGCCCGACCAGTTCCGCGAAGGCCTCGCCGGAAATCGCGTCAATGGCAGCGCGGTCTTCCTCGGACAGGCTTTCCCATTTGTCCTCGTTGATCACGAAGAACCAAGTGGTGTTATAGATCCCGCCCGGCACGGTCATCGAATATTTGATGTAATCGGTCAGGTTGAAGGCGGTCATGGCCTCATAGGTGAAGGCCACGCCGTCAATCACGCCACGGGACAGCTTCTCATAAACCTCGGTCGAGGACATGAACAGCGGCGCCGCCCCCAGCGAGGACACCAGATCGCCGACATATCCGCCCGGAA
Organism: Paracoccus seriniphilus; assembly: GCF_028553745.1. Classification (NCBI taxonomy): domain Bacteria; kingdom Pseudomonadati; phylum Pseudomonadota; class Alphaproteobacteria; order Rhodobacterales; family Paracoccaceae; genus Paracoccus; species Paracoccus seriniphilus. Next base: position 354,844 of record NZ_CP067132.1, on the reverse strand, counting down.
CGCGGATCTTCAGACCGGCCAGGTCCTCGGGCTTTTCGATCTTGCGGACATTGTTGTGCAGCAATCCCGGCCCATGCATGAACAACCCCAGAAGATGCGTGCCCTTATGCTCTTCGGCCGCATCCAGATCCTGACCATAGATCTTCCAATAGGCCCTGGAATTGGCAATTGCGTCATCCCCAAGGAAGCTGAACTGGCCCAGGCGGGCACGGGTAAAGCGATCATCCTCGGTAAAGGAATGCAACCCATAGGTGACATCGGCAATGCCGTCGCGCGCCATGTCGAAATGCGCCGGCGGGCTGCCAAGCGGCTTGCCCATGATCCGCACGGTCACGCGGCCATCGGTGACTTTCTCGACCTCTTCGGCCCAGGGTTCGATGGCATTGACGACGATCGGATGTTTCGGCGGCAGCCAGGATGACAGGATCAACTCTTCCGCCATCAATGGCGTCGAAGACAGCAGCAGTCCGGCAAGTGCAAGCTTCAGCGGTTTCATTTCGTCTCTCCCTGTAGCTCCCTCGCCTCCCGCGAGGGATCAAAATTTTCCGGTCGCGCCGCAACAAAGGCCGGCACGTCGTCACAGGACTGCGCCACCGCGCAGATCCGGCCAAGATCGTCGAAATTCACCCCCCAGCGCGTCGCATTGTAAAGCTGGGGAATCAGCGTGCAATCGGCCATGCCGGGCCGCTCACCCAGACAGAAGCGCCCGGAAAATTCCGACCTCTCCAACATGGCCTCGACCGCTTCCAGACCGCGACGGATATTGTCGCGGTTCCATGTCGCGCGAGCCTGGGCTCCGGCCAATCCTTCAACCTTTTTCAGCACGCCAAGGTTGGACAGTGGGTGAATCTCGCAGGCAATGGCCAAGGACAGCGCCCGCACATGGGCACGCTGCGCGGGGTCGGCCGGCAGGAGCGGATGCCCGGGGCGGCTTTCCTCCAGATATTCCAGAATCGCCAGCGACTGCGTCAGCATCAGCCCGTCGATTTCAATCGCCGGAACCAGCCCTTGCGGATTGCGCGCCAGATGCGCCCCGTCGTGATGGCTGCCTGCCACCAGATCGACAGAGATGCTGCGAAAGCTCAGCCCCTTCAGGCCCAAGGCAATCCGCACCCGATAGGATGCGGAAGAGCGCCAGTAGTCATACAAGACAATCTGCTGGTCCTGCGCCAGCTGTTCGGCCCGCTCTGCCATGGTCAGGCCTTCGCGGGCAGGATCTTGCCCGTGCACGGTCCGAAACCGATGCGATATCCCTCGCCTTCGGCATAGCCGAACAGAGCGATCTCATCCCCGTCCTCGATGAAGCTGCGCGGGACACCATTGACCGTGACGGGGTTCTTGCCGCCCTGGGTCATCTCCAGCAAGGCACCGGTCTGATTCAATTCCGGCCCCGAGATCGTGCCTGAGCCCAACAGATCTCCGACCCGCATCGGACAGCCGGATTCGGTGTGATGGGCCAGTTGCTGGGCGCTGGAATAATACATCACGTTGTAATTCGTCTGCGCCATCTTCTGACCATTCATGGACCAGCCGACCTGCATGTCATAAAAGCCCGGCCGTTCTTCCTGCAGATAGGGCAGCAGTTCATTGACACGCGCCGCGCCCTCGCAGCGGAATGGCTCCAGCGCGGCCTGGGTCACGATCCAGGGGCTGATCGTGGTGCCAAAGGCCTTGGCCTGAAACGGCCCAAGAGGCTGATATTCCCAGGCCTGCAGATCACGCGCCGACCAGTCGTTCAGCAGGACATAACCAAAGATCATCTGCTCGGCCTCTGCCACGCTGACCCGATCGCCCATGGCGCTGTTCGCGCCGACGATGGCACCCAGTTCCAGTTCCAGATCAAGACGGCGGCATGGTGACCACACGGGCCCCCTTTCGCCCTTCACCTGCCCCATCGGCCGGTGAATATCGGTCCCCGAGACGACGACCGAGGACGCCCGCCCGTTATAGCCGATAGGCATATGGGTCCATTGCGCCGGCAGGGCGTTTTCGGGGCCACGGAACAGAACCCCGACATTGAAGGCGTGGTTCTTCGAGGCATAGAAATCCGTGAACTCGGTCACGGTCACCGGCAGATGCATGGTCGCATCACCCATGGCGACCAGCGGCAGGTTCCGCTCGCCATCTTCGGCCAGCAACGCCGTCAGACGTTGCCGGATATCATCCCATGTCGCGCGGCCCAATGCGATGAAATCATTCAGATGCGGACGCGAAAAGGTGCCGCCCGCCTGCAGAAAACCGCCCGCCTCGCAGGCCGCCAGATCGACAATCCTGTCGCCGATGGCGACCCCGCAGCGTGGCGTGTCGCCCGCCACCGAAAAAACGCCGAAAGGCAAGTTCTGTATTGGAAAATCGCAATCCGGCGAATTCGCAGTCTCTACCCAGCTGCGCAATTTTGGATCGGTCGTCGTCACGCCACATCTCCTGTGTTCATGCGATCAGGTCCGGGCAAGGCCGGTGACATCACCTGCAAATTTTCGCATTTTCGTTTCAATTGCAACCATTATCTTGACCGCACCCTGATGCCGAGAGGCTATTTCTCACCGGGCGTGCCGTCGAATTTCTTCTCAAGCTGTTGCCAGACCTCGATATATTCCTGCTGCATCGGGGCCTCTTTGGCGGCAAATTCGGTCAGATGCTGGGGGAACCTGGTCTCGAACATGAAGCTCATCGTGTTATCCAGCTTTTCCGGCCCCAGATCCGCGTTCGAGGCACCCTCGAAGGCATCCCGGTCCGGACCATGGGGCAACATGCAGTTGTGCAGGCTCATCCCGCCGGGCGCGAAACCCTGCGGCTTGGCGTCATAGGTGCCATAGATATTGCCCATCAGCTCGGACATGATGTTCTTGTGATACCAGGGCGGACGGAAGGAATGTTCCGCCACCATCCAGCGTTCGCGGAACAGGACGAAGTCGATATTGGCCGTGCCTTCCTGCCCCGAAGGCGCGGTCAGAACGGTAAAGATCGACGGATCCGGATGGTCGAAGAGGATCGCCCCCACCGGAGAATAGGTCCGCAGGTCGTATTTGTAGGCGCAGTAATTGCCATGCCATGCGACCACATCCAGCGGCGAATGGTCGATGTGGGTCTCGTGGAACTGGCCGCACCATTTGATCACGACGCGGCTGGGAGCCTCGCGATCTTCGAAGGCCGCGACGGGGCATTTGAAGTCGCGCGGATTGGCCAGACAATTCGCGCCGATCGGTCCGCGGCTGGGCAGGTCGAATTTCTGACCATAGTTTTCGCAGACAAAGCCGCGCGCCGGACCTTCCAGAACCTCGACCCGATAGACCAGCCCACGGGGCAGAATCGCGATTTCCTTCGGCTCAAGATCAATGATTCCCAATTCGGTGCAGAAACGCAGTCGTCCCTCTTGAGGGACAACCAGCAATTCGCTGTCGGCCGAGAAGAAATACTCGTCCTGCATGGAGCGCGTGACCAGATAGATATGGCTGGCCATGCCCACCTGCGTGTTCACGTCACCCGCCGTGGTGATGGTGCGCATGCCGGTGATCCATGTCAGATCGGCACCGGCGTCGGGCAGCGGCACGGGATCCCAACGGTATTGTCCAAGGCTGGTGACATCGGGCAGCACATTGGGCGCGGTCTTCCAATAGGGCACATCAAGGCGCGTGAACGCCCCGGTATGGCGGACCGAGGGCCGGATGCGATAACACCAAGTCCGTTCATTCTGACCGCGTGGCGCGGTAAATGCCGTGCCAGACAATTGCTCGGCATAGAGACCATAGTTGCATTTCTGAGGGCTGTTCTGACCCTGAGGCAACGCACCGGGCAAGGCTTCGGTTTCGAAATCATTGCCAAAACCAGGCATGTAACCGGGCAAGGTGCCGCCGGTATCGCTGGCTCGGGTCATACCGGAGATCGCGGGTTGAGAAGTCATGGCCGGCTCCTTCCAATGCATGTCATTTCATTGCGATTGCAACAATCATGCCGTTGCGAATGCAACGACGTCAAGCATTATTCAGAGGGGCTCCTGAAAATCGTTGTAATCGCAATGAATTTGCGCTGAAATCAACAAAACACGGAGGTGCCATGACATTTCAACTGGATCAGTTCCTGCCCTACCGGCTGTCGGTGGCCGCCGCACAGGTCAGCCGTCGATTCGCCGCTTTCTACGAGGTCGAGGCTGGCCTGTCGGTTCCCGAATGGCGGGTTCTGTCTCATCTGAACCATTCGGGTGCTGTCAGCGTGCGCGACATCAACCAGCGCGTCAATCTGGACAAACCCGCCGTCAGCCGCGCGGCCACCCGCCTGCAAGAGGCCGGGCTGCTGCGCAAATCCGGCCATGGCTCAGACCGGCGATTGATCGTTCTGGAGTTGACCGATGAAGGGCGCGCGCTGATGGTTCGGCTGGGAGAGGCGGCGGCGCGCTTTCAGGCCGAGTTGCTTGCCGAACTGGGCGAGGATGCCGAGGCCTTCAACCGTGCGCTGAACCGGCTGTCTCCGCCGACGATCTGACAGTTTCAGCGATCCGTTTCGCTGCTTCCGGGGCGTGGAAAGCTGGTGCCCCGCCCCTCTTCCGGGGCAGTCACCTTGTCGATCGCGCGATCCAATGCCGCGATCCCGCGCTCCAGCGCCGCACGGTCGCGTGCCGGCATGGCCTGCAGGATTTCGTTGGCCCGCGACTCGACACCGCCAAAGGCCCGCTGGAACTCCAGCCGCCCCTTCTCGGTAATGGCATAGTTGCGCAACCGCCGGTCCGAACCAAGGATCTCGCGCGTGATCAGGCCCTTGGATTCCAGCCGCGTGGCCGCCCGGCTGACCTGAACCTTGTCCAGCGAGGTCCGTTGCGACAATTGCAATGAATCCAGCGCACCGGCATCCTCCAGCAGGAACAGCAGACGCCATTCTTCCCGCGACAACCCATGTTCGCGCCCGTAAACCGCAACCAGCTGGCGCGAGAATGCTTCGGCCACCACCGCGAGGCGATAGGGAAAGAAAGTTTCTATTCGCATCTGTTGACCGCCGTCCGACCGGCCCTTTCTGTTTCTTTTGCAACGAATGGCCCGGTGGGCGGTGAAATTCAACCCGATGGCGGCATTTGCGTCGGCAAATGCCTGTTTGGCGAACTCAATTCATCACCGTTGCCAACAGATCATTCGCCTTTGAAACGCCCAGTTTCTGATAGGCCCGCTGACGGTAGGTCAGCACGGTGCCCTGTCCCAGCCCCAGTTCCTGTGCGATCTGCCGGGCGGTACGTCCAGCCAGTGTCCGCGCGCAGACCTGAGTTTCCCGCAGAGTCAGGACCGGATAGGCCTCACTCAGACGCCCCTGGATTTCATCGACGGGCGAGGCCTCTTTCCTTGCCGGTGCCGCCAGACGCGTCAGGCCGGTGATGGCGATCTGGGCCAATGCTCCCAGTTGCGCCATATCCGGATCGCGGCCTGCCTTGCGTTGATAGAACGTCACGATCAGGCTGTGATCGTCGCCCCGCCAGCCAAAGCAGATCTTTTCGGCAAAACGCGGCTGGTCGAAGCACAGCCGTCGATAGGCCCCCAACTCGATATCCGAGGCCGACACCCGACAGGAGAAACCCGTCTCGGGCGAGGCCTGCAGGCGGGCCGCCACCGCCGGATCGCTGCGGTGAAAACGCCGCGAATAGGCACGTATCCGTTCCTCGGCATCCCCCAGGTCACTGGAAGAGGCCAGCGTTTCCGGCGCGCCCTCGCCAACGCGATAGGCAAACAGCTCTTCGACGCCCGCGGCACTATGGGCCAGTTGCAACAGGCGTTCGGCGAAAAGCTGCGGATTGCGGATATCCAACAGCGCCGCCGCACGGTCAGGGTCGATCAATCCGGCAAATGTCATTCTGCGCCTCCTCCCACAGCGGCGGATTTCCTGTCCTGTCCACAGGTCTATCGACAGACAGCCGGAAATCGTTTCATTAGAAATGATTTTAACGGCATTCCACCTGAAATGCACAGGAGAAAGACAGATGAGCAAACCCTTCGCATCTTCGGCCGATACGGCTGAAAAAACCGATACACTCGAGATACTTGGCGATGGCATCTATGCGCTGACCGCCGAGGGCGACCCAAATGTCGGCGCCGTCGAGGGTGAGGATTTCGTCGTCGCCATCGAATCGCGGGCCACGCCTACGGCCTCGCGCGAATGGCTGAAGATCCTGCGCGAGCAGACCGACAAGCCGGTCCGCTATCTGGTTCTGACCCATTATCACGCCGTCCGCGTACTGGGGGCCAGCGCCTTTGACGCGCAGGACATTGTCATGTCGCAAGCCAGCCGTGATCTGGTCGAAGAGCGCGGCGAACAGGACTGGAAAAGCGAATTCGGGCGGATGCCGCGACTGGCAAAGAATGCCGAGGAAGTCCCCGGCCTGACCTGGCCGACGATCACCTTCAAGGACCGCTATGACATTGAACTGGGCGGGGATCGCGGCAAGCTGGAACTGCGCTTTCTGGGGCGCGGACATACGCGCGGCGACATCACCGTATGGCACGACAAGTCGCGCACCCTCTATGCGGGTGATCTGGTCGAATCCAAGGCCGCGCTCTACACGGGCGATGCCTATCACTTCGACTGGGCCAGCGGCACGCTGGACAATGTGAAGGCGTATCGCGCCGAAAACCTGATTGGCGGGCGCGGACCGGTCTCGCGCGGGGTGGCCGAAACGAATGCCGCCGTCGAACAGACGCGCAAGTTCCTGAACGGGATGATCGAAAACGTCGGGCGCGTTCACAAGGCCAATGGCACGCTGAAGCAGGCCTTCGAGGCCACCCGCGACGCGCTGGCCCCGGAATTCGGTGCCTGGCCGATCTTTGAACATTGCCTGCCTTTCGACGTGCAGCGGCTGTGGGACGAATTCGATGGAATCGAACATCCCCGCATCTGGACCGCCGAGCGCGACCGCGAGGTCTGGGCCAAACTGCAGGACTGATCCCATGGCCAATGTTTCCGGCATTCCCGTTTACAAGGATATCGGAGCCAGCCCGGCTCCGGCCGCCTCGCAGGACCACGCCCGCGTCGTGGTGGTCGGCGCCGGCCCGGTCGGGCTGGCCATGGCGCTGGATCTGGGGCGTCGCGGGCATCCCGTCACCGTCCTGACCCGGCTTGACTTCATCGCCCATTGTTCCAAGGCGATCTGCTTTTCCAAACGCTCGCTTGATATTCTGGATCGCTTGGGTGTCGGAGACCGCGCTGTCGCCAAGGGCGTGACATGGAACCTGGGCAAGGTCTTTCGCGGCGATGGCACCGACCCTGTCTATCAGTTCGACATGCTGCCCGTGAAAGGTCAGAAGCGCCCAGGTTTCATCAACATCCAGCAATATTACATCGAGGAATACCTGCTGGATGGCCTGATGGAACTGCCCAATGTCGATATCCGTTGGGGACATCGGGTCACGGCGGTGAACAACAGTCGTGACGGGGTGGATGTCTCTGTCGAAACGGGCGGTGGCGACTATGGCCTGCATTGCGAATGGCTGGTCGCCTGCGATGGCGCGCGATCCACGGTGCGTGACTGCATGGGGCTGGATTTCGAAGGTCGCGTCTTCGAGGACAATTTCCTGATCGCCGACATCCGGATGAAGAACAACGACTTCCCGTCCGAGCGCTGGTTCTGGTTCGATCCGCCCTTCAACCCCGGAAAATCGGCCCTGATGCACCGCCAACCCGACGATGTCTGGCGGCTCGATTTCCAGTTGGGTTGGGATATCGATAGAGAGGCCGCGACGCGCCCCGAGAATGTCGAACCCTTCATCCGTGCCATGTTGGGCGAGGATGTCGAATTCGAACGCGAGTGGTACTCGGTCTATACCTTCCAATGCCGCCGCATGGCGCGTTTTGTCCATGACCGGGTGATCTTTGCCGGAGATTCCGCCCATCTGGTGTCGCCTTTCGGCGCGCGAGGTTGCAATGGTGGCTTTGCCGATATCGACAATCTCGGCTGGAAACTGGATCGCGTCCTGCAGGGTCTGGCCAGCGAAGCATTGATCGAAACCTACAATGACGAGGCCATCGCAACGGCGGATGAGAACATCCTGAACTCGACCCGCTCGACCGATTTCCTGACGCCGAAATCCGCAGCCAGTCTGGCGCTGCGTGATGCCGTTCTGGAACTGGCCCGTCATCACGACTTTGCAAGGCCTCTCGTGAATTCGGGGCGGCTCTCCACCCCCGTCAGCTACGACGACAGCCCGCTGTCCACCCCCGATGAAGATATCTGGGACGGCGGTGTTCCCCCCGGTGCACCGGTTCTGGATGCAAGGCTGAAGGATGGCTGGTTGCTGGAAAAGCTGGGCGATGATTTCGCTCTTCTGAGCCATGGCTGGCGGGGCACCCTGCCCACGGGTCTGCACGTGGTCGAGATCGACGGAACTGCCGCCGACAGGATGGGGCTGCAGCCAGGCAATGCCTGTCTTGTTCGCCCCGACCAATATGTTGCAGCGCGCTGGAAGTCCCCCACATCCAACAAGATCACCACCGCACTGGAACGCGCGGGGAAAGGTGCCTCATGACCCGATTGATCACGACACCGAACCTCGGAAACCCCGACGACATCTATGAAAAGCTGGTGCAGATGCACGACGGCCTGTCCGAGGACGAAAGCCAGAAGCTCTGGGCACGGTTGGCTCTGACATTGATCAACCATATCGGTGATCGCCGGATCATCTGCGAGGCCATCGAATTGGCGTGGACCTCCGGTCAGCCCTCGGAGAACAGGTCAAAAGAACCGCCAGCCTGAAGCCTCTGAACTGGGTGACCGCCATCACGATCGCTGGCCCGTTCGCACCGATGAACTCCGGTGCTCTTGCAGCCGCAGTTATCTTTCAACGATATCTGTGATTGCTTGCTCCGCGGTTCATTTGCCCGGATTGAGCAATCCCGCCATCAGACTTCGGGGCCCCTGCCCCGACAGCGGAGATGCCTCAGACCGCTTCGACCTCGATCCCGTCAAACAACCCCGGAGACATCTCTTGCCAGAACTCGGCGATCCGCGCCGCGTTCAGGGGCGACATCCAGCCGTGGCGCGAAAAATCATCGCGTGCAGCGCTGTCCTGCAACTGGCTGAGGAACAGCCGCCGGTCCGCGTCGCGCTGCGTCGGCGTGCGCGCCTTGACCGCCTCGAGGATACGCCGCAGCCGTTCGGCACGCGCGCTGGTCGGCGCGGGAACATCATCACGCTGCTGCTCGGCGCCGAAATCACCATCCAGAGCGGCGCTGAGGTAGCCGACCTTGCTTTTGACGTTCTTGCGGGTCTCCACATAGTCCAGCTTGGCCGTCACCTGATCTTCGCCATGCGCCTTCAGCCATTGTCGCGCCAGACGATCGCTGACTCCCAGATGACGCAACCGTGCATAGACCGGGCCGTGCCGCATGGCCTCACCGTCATCGATATCCAGGATCGCAAGCTGGGGATTGTCCTTGATGCGGAAGCGGATCTCGGTCACCACCCTGCCCGTCTTGCGGGTTTCAGGCGAGACCAGGATATTGCTGGTCTTGTTCACCTCGGCCACGGCGGGTTTGATCACCTTGGCATTCAGATGCTTGAAAGTCTCGTAATAGCTCGACCCGTCGATCCCCATCAGCCGACGGAACAGGTCAAGCGGCCACCAGCCCGTGGATCCGGTCCGCACGAAGCGATAGCAGTTCTCATACAGCGCCAGCGCATGCCCCGAGGTGAAACGGCGCTGGATGTTCAGGTTGATCAGCGCAAAGACCTTGGGATCATGCAGCTTCTCGGCCAAGGCCGGCGAATAGGCATATTCACAGATACCACCCTTGAGCTTGGCATAGCTGAGCAGGCTGGACACGCCCCATTCCTGCTGGCCCTTTTCATCCAGCATGTCCCATTCGGCAACCGTCTCTGCCAGACCACGCAGGGACTGCTTCAGGGTATCCATGTCGTTCGAGTTATAGCCGATCATCAGGCAAAGCGTGCGAGCATCGATCTGGTGCCGGCTGCGACTGATCAGCGTGTCATAGGCATTCAGCAGCAAGACGTTCGACAGTTTGCGCTGCAACAGCGTCAGCTTGCCCGAGACATGGATCGCTGCCACATGTTTCTTGACGGCCCCACGGCGCAGGGCGCCACTCAGCCGGTCTTTCGGGATTTCATCCATCGTTTCTGCTCGTCATTTTTGTGACACCACTATGCCCCAAAAGGTACCCTCAGGCAAGGTGACCACGGGCACCCTTTTCAGCAAGTTTCCCGTCCCGCAAATGGGTTCCTTTCGAACTCGGCTCTTCCAAAGGCACCTGTTTTCGGGATGGGCAGAGCCAGTTTTCCCGGGGTTTCGTGCGAAAACCGTCGTCCAGATGGCCTTCCCGCAAAATAATACCCGTAAACCTGCGAATCGGAGCCTTTCCCCCTGAATCCGGATACCTATGATCCTGCTCATGGGTGCCCATGATCCCGAATATGGGTACCAAATCTCGAATAAGCCATTGATTTGTATGATATAAGCAAGACGCAAAGACTCTAAAGTCATTAAACAGTCTACAAGCTTGTTAGGGCTGCTTTTCTATCAGGAAACATCAAGTTTCGCCGCGAAACCCCTTGAAATGATCCACTTGAGGGGAATGATGTGCAATAGTTCTAACAAAACACACATTGAAGCAGTACATCGCAAAGGAAATGAGATGTCAGGCAAGGAACCCCTTCCGCCGTATTTCAACATCGATCCAGCGAAGGCCGCAGAGAAGCTGTCTGAACCTATCGGCACCGCACGATTCGCCAAGGCGGCAGCCTTTGCCTCGCGCGGGCGTCAGGATCTTGCCGAACGGGGATACGCCCCGGATGGCCGCAAACGGTTACGGCGTTTTTCAACCTGGGAGGTCTGCAAATACCTGATCCCTGTCGCCCCTGCCCATTTCAGACGAGTGCTGCGGAAATATCCAGACCTTCCGCAAGGGATGGGCGAGGGAAATTCCAAGTGGTTTTCACTTGAAGATGTCCTGCGCTTGCGCAACCATTTCGCAACGGAAGGTGCCGCCGACCGAGAATACCGGCCCTGGCGTCCGGAGGGGCTGCCGGCCAAGACGATCGCTGTCGCCAATTTCAAGGGTGGGGTCGGCAAGACTTCGACAGCCGCGCATCTGGCGATGTCTGCCGCGCTGGACGGTTACAAGGTATTGGTGATCGACCTGGACAGCCAGGGCAGCATGACATCGATCATGGGCGGTCAGGTTCCCGACGAATGGTCCACTGCTTTTCCCTTGTTGGCCAAGGATTATGCGCTGGCACTGCAGGACGAAAACCGCGTTCGGGAAGCAGCCGGTCAGCCCCCCCTGCCCTTCGATGAGACGCTGACCGAGGCTTTGAAGTTCTCGGCGCGCGACGTCATTCAGTCGACACATTGGCCCAACATCGATCTGGTTGGAGCTCAGTTGAACCTCTATTGGGCCGAGTTCCAGGTGCCCGTCTGGCGAATGGGGTTGCGCGGCTGGCCGCTTTGGGATGCGTTAAGCAACAGTTTGGTCAATGACCGCATCGTTGATGAATATGATATCATCATCCTCGATACCCCCCCTGCCCTCGGCTATCTGACCATCAACGCCCTGGCTGCAGCTGACATCTTGTTGGTGCCGCTCGGCGCGACTTTCCTGGAGTTTGATTCCACCGGGCGCTTTTTCGACATGCTCTATTCGACCTTTGCCAGCGTCGAGGATGGCGAAAATGCAGCGCGTCGCCGTGATGGCCTGCCCGAGATGCGTTTTGAATGGGATGCGGTGCGGGCGATCGTGACCCGCTTCGACGCCGCGCAGCAAACCGATCTGGCCAATGTCATCCAGGCCTATTTCGGGGATTTCATGACCACCTATCGGCAGGAAATGACGGCGATGGTCGGACAGGCCGGAGAGCAGGTGAACGGCATCTATGAGGCTGATTACCGTGAGTTCAACCGCGATACCTATGTGCGCGGGCGCGAGACCTTTGATCGCACATGGGCGGAAGTGAAGGAGTTGATTCTGGGGACCTGGTGGCGCGATCTGCAGATGGAACAACTCGAAGCCGGCGAGGAGGATCTGGCACATGGTTAAGCGGCGACGTCTGGAAACTCCAAGCAGCGCGGATCTGGATCGGATCGAACGACAGTTTCGCAGCGAAACCGGCGAGCGGCCAAGTCTTGCGGGTGGCATTGCCCCGATTGCGCAGGTCGCCGCCGAGACCGCGGCCCGCGCAAATACGGAAACCGCCGATGCCCGCGCCGAACGCGCCAAGCTCGAAGCTGATTCCGCGCGCTTGCATTCCGCGCGGGAGCAGGGGCTTCTGATGGTCGAATTGCCGCTTGATCAGATTGATGAAGGCGCGATGATCCGTGACCGGATGACGATCAGCGAAGACGACATGAACGAGTTGCGTCAATCGATTGCTGCGCATGGTTTGCGGCTGCCAATCGAAGTGTTCGAACTCGAGAAACCGGGCAGGGACGGGCGCCGCTATGGACTGCTGTCGGGTTACCGGCGACTGCTCGCGATGCGCGGTTTGCTGGAAATGACAGAGGGATCGAAGTATTCAGTCATCCGGGCCTTGATCCGGCCCCGGACCGAGGCGGATGGCGCGTTTATCTCGATGATCGAGGAAAACGAGGTTCGCGAGGAACTGAGCCATTTCGAACGGGGACGGATTGCGGTCATCGCCGCCAATCAAGGGGCATTCTCCAGCACTGAAGATGCGGTCGACCGTCTGTTCGCGACGGGTTCCAAGGCCAAGCGTTCCAAGGTCCGGTCCTTTGCCCTGATCTTCGAGGAACTCGGCGACATGCTTCAGTTTCCCGAAGCCTTGACCGAGCGCCGCGGATTGCGTCTTGCATCGGCGTTGCGACGCGGTGCCGAGGATGAGTTGCGCAGGGCGCTGTCGGAACATCGGGCTGATGACGCGGAAGAGGAATGGTCGATTCTGGAGCCCCTGATCCGCGATCTTGAACTGGCACCGCGTGATATCAGTCGCGGTGGTCGGCCACGCTCCAAACCGAAAGCTTCCCGACCTGAACCCGGACGCGTGGTTCATGCAGCGGGTGGGGTCACCATACGCAAGGCCCGTGACGGCGAGGCTTACCTGCTGCGGCTGGAAGGTGACGCCGTGTCGGATGAGATCATCGAACAGATCGTCAAGAACATTCGCGAGATGTTTGATCGCTGAGAGTTTCAGGGCAGGGGGCGCGACGTCGTCGAGCCTGAGCGATGCAAGCCCCCGGTGGTTTCGTTGCGAAACCACCGGAGGTCTTCGTATGCCAGCTATGCCCTTTGTTGGAACGGGCGGTTCCCGGATTGAAATGTGGCAAGGCGATCCTGTAGCGCGTGTGGCGAAATATATCCGCATTTTGATGTTTTTATGCGGATATAAATAAGGTTATTCAAATAAATTCGTGTCTTAACCCTGTAACGACTGGCATCGCTTGCTCGCACAGCCGGCATCTCTGTGAATGACTCCAGGATAAGGGATGGCCGGGAAGCGGACTGGTTGGAGAAGGGGCCTTGCCGCGCCTGCCGCCCAGCCAATCACATTGAAGCGCCATCTGATTTCTGGCATTGCTGAGTCCGGATACACGTCCAGTACGCAATGGAATGACGGAGGGACCGTGCCACATCTCGATATTTCCCGCAGAAGTTTTCTGGCGGCAGCCGCCGCGCTGGGGGTGACGGCGGCGGTTCGACCGCTTGGTCAGGCGCAGGCCGCGATGATGCCATCCCCGGTCGGGCAGGATTCCGGCTGGTTCGCGAACGGGCAGTTGCGCTATCGCCGCGACGGCATGGCCAAGGTCACCGGCAGCAAGGTATTCGCCATCGACATTCGGGCGCGCGATCTGGCGGGTTGGCCGGATGAGCAATCCCATGGGCTGACCCTGCATGTGCCGCGTGCGGATCGCATCTATCTGGGCCTGGACCTTTCGATGCTTGAACCTGATCTGGCCCCCGATGTGCTGCTGGATGCCGCGCGGCTGAAGGCGGATGGCGTCGAAATGCCGGATTCTGCCTTCTATGGAGATTTCTTCCTGCCGGAAGGTCAGGTTCCGCCGATGATCGGCCAGCCTGTCGCACTGGGGATCTGGCATGACTACGAACGCTTCCGCGCGGCCCGCAAGAAGCTGCAGTTCAATGACCGGGTTTTCCGTTTCGGTGCAAAGGCCGATCAGCCTGCGCGCGCACCCTATGGAGCGGCCCGTTTCGTGCGTATCGGCGGCGATGATCCGCGCGGCAGGGATCGTTTCTCGCCGATGCAGAACACGACCGTCTGGCCCGATCTGACCACGGGGGGCGTGCAATGGCCGGATGCAAGCCATCCGGCCTTCGGTGAGGCGATGCGCCATTCACGCGAGATCCGCGCGACGATGGAGACACCGCCGGAGGGCTGGCATGTCTTCGCGCGAGAGTTCAAAAGCCAGTCTGTCGATCCGGCTGCGATGGAACCGGAAAATGGTCTCGGCTGGTATGCCGATGGCAAGCTGCATGTGGTCGGGGCAACGCAATCGCCCTATGCTGCGGCGCATCACATCATGGACATGGTCTCGGCCAGCAGCTTTGCTCTGAACGATCTGGATTTCGTTACCGGCTACACTGTCGGCTATGGCCAGAAAGAGCATCAGCCCTTTCCCTATTACGTGGCCATGGCGGCGCTTTACGGACAGGGGCGACCGGTCCGGGTGGCGCTGGACCGCTGGCAGCATTTCCAGTTCGCGCTGAAGCGGCATCCATTTGACATCCGCACCGGCATTGCCGTCGATTCCGAAGGGCATTTCCAGATCATGACCTGTGATGCAGTCGGTGACGGCGGCGGCGTGATGAATTTCAGCCCCTCGGTCGGGACGGTCGCGGTCACGGCGGCGCAGTCCATCTATTACCTTCCCAAAAGCGATCTGTCGGTCGAGGTTCTGCCATCCACCTCTGTCACCTCGGGGTCGATGCGCGGCTATGGCACCCTGCAGTCGATGGCGTCCACCGAAATGCTGGTGGATGAAATCGCCGCCGAGATGAAGATCGACCCGATCGAATTGCGTCGGCGCAATGTCATCGAGAGTGGCATGAAGAACACGCAGGGCGCGGTGCCTTCGGGCCATCTGCGCGCGGGTGAGATTCTGGAACTGGCAGCGCAGGATCCGCTTTGGACCGGTCGCGATCAGCGCAAGCAGGAGTTCGAGGCTGAAAACCCGGGCAAGCGCTACGGGATCGGCTTCGCCGCCGTTCAGAAGGACTTCGGAACTGGCGCCGAGGCCGCTGTCGTACAGCTTGAGGTCACGCCCGAAGGGCGGCTGAAAATGCGCCATGTCGCCGCCGAGATCGGGGCAGGGGCCACGACATCCCAGATGCTGGTGGCCGAACCCTTCCTTGGTCGTCCCGCCGATGAGGTCGAGTTCTCGGTGCAGGACTGGCCGCAGATGCCGGTCCATACCAAGGATGAACCCTATACGACCTCGCAAGAGGAGGAAGACCAACTGGCGCAGGACCCGACATGGGTGCCGCGTTTCACCTCGCCGCGCTCGGCGTCGAATTCGGCCTATTACTTTACCCATGCCACGCAACAGGCGGCGCAGTTGCTGTTGCGGCTGGGACTGTGGCCTGCCGCTCTGTCGATCTGGGGTGAGGGGCCGGATGGCGGGCAGATGCGTGCCGAGCCCGTCAGCCTGGAAGACGCCGAATGGCGCAATGGCATGTTGGTCGCACGCTCGATGGAGCCGCTGTCGCTCGAACGCCTTTCGGCTCGTGCCCATCGCGATGGGCGGATTACCGGGGTCTGTGTTCACACCTTCAACCGTTGGGCATGGGCCGAAGCGGATTTTGAGGTTGATGGCCAGCAGTTCCGTGCGGCCATAGACGCGCTGTCGGTGAAATGGGGGCAGGGTGCCAATCCCGCGCAAAAGGCGGCAATGACCGATGGCGGCTATGCCTTCCGGCCCCGCATCAAGGCCCATTACCCGCCCGTGCAACGCAACAATGCCGGCACGGTCTATTACGCACCCTGTGCCTCGCTGGTGGAACTGGCGGTCTCGACCGGATCCGGCAAGGTTGAATTGCTGAATCACAAGACCTGGCTGGAATGCGGCACGCAGATCGTGCCCGAGCTGGTTTCGGGGCAGTTGCAGGGTGGGGTGGCCATGGGCATTGGCCACGCATTGTTCGAAGAACTGCCGACCGACGGTGATGGGCCGGGCAATGGCACCTGGAATTTCAGCCGCTATCACCTGCCGCGTGCTTCGGAAGTGGCGGTCTGGTCGCAAAGCGGGCATGTGCTGCCGGCACTGTCGGCAGATGATCCGCCCAAGGGCATGGCCGAGGTGGTGATGATCCCCGTGGTCGCCGCCAGCATCAATGCAATCGCTCATGCGACGGGGCATCGTTTCTATCAGATGCCGGTCACTGCGGCGCGCATCAAGGAGGTGTTGTGATGGCCGAAAGGATCAGCTTTTCAGCGACGATCAACGGGCAGAAGATCGGGCCCATGGATCTGCCTCAGGATCTGATGATGGTCGAACTGCTGCAGGAATATCTCAACCTGACAGGCACCCGCCTGTCCTGCGGGCAGGGTGTCTGCAGTGCCTGCACGATCATCATCGACGACCCGGACAAGGGCAGCTATACGGTCCCGGCCTGCGTGACGGGGGTGACCTGGGTGAACGGCAGGACGGTGCGCACGATCGAAGGAATCGCCGGGCGCGACGATCAGGGCAATCCGGTGCCATCGCCGATTCAGATGGCCTTTCTGGAACATTTCGCGTTTCAGTGCAGCTATTGCACGCCGGGTTTCGTGAATGGTGCCACGGCGCTGATCGAACGCCTTCAGCGCCAGCCGATCCCTTCGGATCAGGTCGAGGCCGCGGTGCTGGAGGCGCTTGACCGCCACATCTGCCGCTGCACCGGTTATGTCCGCTATTACGAGGCGGTGCGCGATGTGATCCTGTCCACGCCGGGGCTGACGACGGACGGCCCCGGAACTGATGTCACAGCCATGCAGGAGGCAGGCCAATGATCACTGCCTTGCGTATTCTTGGGGTGCTGGTGCTGCTGGGCATCATCGCCTCGGGCTTGCTGTTCTGGACGTCCAGTCGCGATGTGCAGATCCCGCCGGCTTCGGTGGATTTTGCCAGCCTGTCGCCCTCCGAGCATGACAGGCTGGTCGAGCGGGGCGAATGGGTCGCCCATGCCGCGGATTGCGCGGCCTGCCACACGGATCCCTCGGGCGGCTCGGATCTTGCTGGTGGTTTGCCCATGGTCACGCCAATGGGCGCGATCTATGGCACCAATATCACCCCGTCCAGGACCTATGGCATTGGTGAATGGGATGCCGACGACCTGTATCGCGCTGTTGCCATGGGCATCGCACCGGGTGGGCGCAACCTGTATCCGGCGATGCCCTATCCCAGCTATCACCGCATCACCCGCGAGGATTCCGATGCGCTGTATCTGTGGCTGATGCAGCAGCCGCCGGTCGACAAGCCCAATCGCAGGAATGACCTGATCTTCCCCTTCAATCTGCGGCCGGCCGTGACCTTCTGGAACGCCCTGTTCCGTCCCGACCCCGAGCCTTTTGTCGCGCGCGATCCGCAAAATGCGCAGGGCGAGTATCTGGTCGATGTGCTGGGCCATTGCGGTGAATGCCACACGCCGCGCAATCTGGCCTATGCGCTGACCGACGATCATCTGGCTGGCAACGTGATCGAGGGGGCCTATGCGCCGGATCTGCGCGCGGATGCATTGGTCAGACGTGGCTGGAACCGCGATGATCTGAGCCAGTTCCTGCACCGTGGGCTGTCGCCTCAGGGGGTGATGACGTTCCGCATGTTCCCGGTTCTGTCCCACAGCACCAGCCATTTGTCATTCGACGATCTGGATGCGATCTCGGCCTATCTGATGCCACAGCAGCCCGAGACCGAGCTTCTGGCGCGGCCACCGGCCGGTGCTCTCTCGGCCGAGGGGCACGCGCTCTATACCGGGCTCTGCGCGGGTTGCCATGGCGAAGACGGGCGCGGCCAGCCGCATTCCTCGGTGCGCCTTGATGTCAACACCACGGCCATGTTCGACAATCCGATCAACCTGGTCCGCGTGATTGCCGAGGGCATTCCCGAACGCGACCTTGCGCATGGAGAGCGGATGCAGGCGATGCCGGCCTTTGGCGATATGCTCAGCGACACCGAAATGGCTGAACTGGTCACCTATCTGCGCAAGCGTTGGGGCGGTCAATCTGCGGAGGTGAGCGCCGCGCAGGTCGCGGATGCCTTGAAACAGGCCCATTAGGCCGCATCACCGCAGAAATCCGAAATCAGATTGCCGGTCACCTGTCAAAAGATCAGTGGCTGGCAATTTGAGGTAAGATCAGGCAGGTGTTGGAAAACGTCGCGTGAATGTGTCGCAAGTTAATGTTTGGAACGTTATTGCCATGATTTTGTCTGAACGGCCAAAATCTTCTTTTCCGCGTCGCCTTGCAGCCGGGGTCTGCGGTCACGCGATCCGGCTGTTTGCCCGGCTGGTCACAGCGGTGCGTCCGGTCTGGCAAGGAATCGATCCCGCCCAAGGCGGACAGCGCATCTATTTTGCCAATCATGCCAGCCACGGGGATTTCATCCTGATCTGGTCGACCCTGCCTGAACGCCAGCGGCGCGCGACCCGTCCGGTCGCCGGCGCGGATTACTGGGGCAAGGGGGGGCTGCGCAGCTTTATCGGCCGCGATGTCTTTCACAGCCTGCTGATCGACAGGCAACGCAATGAAGCCGTGCGGACCGATCCGGTTGGCCAGATGGCCGCGGCGCTTGATCGGGGTTCCTCGCTGATCCTGTTTCCCGAAGGCACACGCAATACCACCGATGAAATCCTGTTGCCGTTGAAATCCGGGCTGTTCCATCTGGCCTCTGCACGGCCCGAAGTGGATCTGGTACCGGTCTGGATCGACAATCTGAACCGGGTGCTGCCCAAGGGCGCGGTGATCCCGGTGCCGCTGATGTGCAAGGTGCTATATGGCGCGCCGATGCGCCTGCAGCCGGATGAAACGAAAACGGCGTTCCTGGATCGCGCCCGGCAGGCGATGCTGGACCTGCGGCAGGACGCCAATGACAAGGGGGAAGAGCGGGCATGATGGAGCAGGCACGTTCCGATCTGTTGACGGTGATCGCGGGTATTGGCGGGCTTCTGATCATCGCGTCCCTGGCAGGCTGGTTGCTGCAAATCCGCCTGTCGCCCAACGGCGAGAATGCCGCGATTGAAAACCTGAACGACCGCATCCGGTCATGGTGGGTGATGGTTCTGGCGATGTCACTGGCCTTTGTCGGCGGCAAGACCGGCGTTCTTCTGCTGTTCGGATTCTGCTCTTTCGCGGCGCTGCGCGAATTCATGACACTGACCAATGCCACGCGCGCCGATCACTGGACGCTGGTGGGTGCGTTCTTCGTGGTGCTGCCGCTGCAATATTACCTGATCTGGATCGAATGGTACGGGCTGTTTTCGATATTCATCCCGGTCTACGTCTTTCTGCTGCTGCCCATCGTGTCGGCCTTGCGGGGCGAAACGCGGAATTTCCTGATCCGGGTGGCCGAGATGCAATGGGCGCTGATGATCTGCGTGTTCTGCGCCTCGCATGTGCCGGCGCTGCTGACGCTGAAGATCCCCGGCTATGAAGGCCGCAATGTCCTGTTGATCGCCTTTCTGGTGATTGTCGTGCAACTCAGCGACGTGCTGCAATATGTCTGGGGCAAGCTGTTGGGACGGCGCAAGATCGCCCCGGCACTCTCGCCCTCGAAAACGGTCGAGGGCTTCCTGGGCGGCACGCTGACGGCCATTGCGATCGGTGCTGCGCTTTGGTGGATGACACCCTTTGCACCCCTCCAGGCGGCGCTGATGGCCGGTGTGATCACGATGATGGGGTTCTTTGGTGGTCTGGTCATGTCCGCGATCAAGCGGGACCGAGGGGTGAAGGATTGGGGCCATATGATCGCCGGGCATGGCGGGTTCATCGACCGGCTTGATTCCGTCGTCTTTGCCGCTCCGTTCTTTTTCCATCTGACCCGTTATTACTGGAGTATCGGCTGATGGTGACCCCTCTTGATCGTCGTCCCCTTGCCAGTCGCCAGACCGGCTGGGCCGCCGCCCTGACGCGCGCTCTGGCCGCCACGCCGATCACGCCGAACCAGATCTCTTGTCTGGGCATGCTGGCGGCGCTGATCGCGGGGCTGTGTTTCTGGCAGACTGATGGGGCGCATGGTGCGGCACGGATCGCCCTGCTGCTGGCAGGGGCCCTTTTCGTGCAGCTGCGTCTGCTGTGCAATCTGCTGGATGGCATGGTTGCAATCGAGGCAGGCCGGCAGGCGCCCGATGGTGCCTTCTGGAACGAGTTTCCCGACCGCGTCGCAGATCTGCTGATCCTGATGGGGGTGGCCCTGGCCATTGGGCAGCCTGCGCTGGGTTGGGCGGCCGTCAGCATGTCGTTCCTGACCGCCTATGTGCGCGAATTGGGAATGCGTTGCGGGGCAGGGGCGGATTACAGCGGTCCCATGGCCAAACCTCACCGTATGGCGTTGATCACGGCGGCGGCGCTGCTGTCGGTGTTTGCCCCGCTGGCCGGGCTGACCACACAGATTCTGGCGGCAGCCCTGTGGGTGGTGGTTCTGGGTGCGGGGCTGACCGCGCTGCGCCGGGGAGTGCGCCTGGTGCGGAAACTGCACGGTCTTGATGACCGGTGATGCCGCGCGACCTTGCCCTGGGGGCGGCTGTCCCGACTTGATCGCGACTGAAGCCTTGCAATCGGCCATCGCATGCATAGTTCGTCGCTCTGACCGCGGGTGTTGCCGCGATGACAGGCCACCCATGTGGCAAGGAAATTCCAGGGTCCAAAGGACATTTTACAATGGAACAATCAGATAGCAGAAACCGTCGCTTTGTTCTGGCGCAGCGCCCCAAGGGCGAACCCGATGCCGATACGCTGCGCCTTGAAACGGTTGATATCCCCGTTCCGGCCAAGGGCCAGATGCTGCTGCGCAACGTCTTTCTGTCACTTGACCCCTACATGCGCGGCCGCATGAGCGACGCGCCCTCCTATGCGCCGCCAGTGGCACTGGGCGAGGTGATGGTGGGCGGCACGGTCGCGCAGGTTGTTTCCTCGGATGTCGAGGGCTTCGCGCCCGGTGATTGGGTCGTCGCCTTTGGCGGCTGGCAGGATTATGCGCTGTCCGATGGGACCGGTGTGATCAATATGGGCCGCGATCCCGAAAACCCCTCATGGGCGCTTGGTGTCCTGGGGATGCCCGGCCTGACGGCATGGGCGGGTCTGACCCAGATCGGCCAGCCCAAGGCGGGCGAAACGCTGGTCGTGGCCGCGGCAAGCGGTCCGGTGGGCGCCACCGTGGGGCAGATCGGCAAGATCCTTGGCTGCCGCGTTGTCGGCATCGCCGGCGGTGCCGAGAAATGCCGGCATGTCACCGATGTGCTGGGATTTGATGAGTGTATCGACTACAAGTCAGAAGGCTTTGCCGAGGCACTGAAAGTTGCCGTGCCCGATGGCATCGACATCTACTTCGAGAACGTCGGTGGCGCGGTCTTTGACGCGGTGCTGCCGTTGCTGAACGCCAGGGCACGGATTCCGCTATGTGGCCTGATCTCGCAGTATAACGCCACATCGTTGCCCGATGGTCCCGACCGCATGGGGCTGCTGATGGGGCACATTCTGAAAAAGCGCATGACCATGCGTGGCTTCATCGTCTTTGACGATTTCGGGCATCTCTACCCTGAATTCGCCCAGCAGATGTCAGGTTGGGTCGACGAAGGAAAGATCAAGTATCGCGAGGAAATGATCGACGGGCTGGAACAGGCGCCTTCGGCATTCGTTGGACTGCTGAGAGGCGAAGCATTCGGCAAGCGCGTGATCCGGCTGGCCAAATAGGCCGTTCCGGACAAGAAAGGAAAACCGCTATGAAAATTCTCATGGTACTGACCTCGCATGACCAACTGGGCCAGACGGGGCACAAGACCGGATTCTGGCTCGAGGAATTCGCGGCACCCTATTACGTCTTTCGCGACGCGGGTGCCGAGGTTGTTCTGGCCTCACCCAGGGGCGGTCAACCTCCGCTGGATCCGAAAAGCGACGATCCCGAAGCACAGACCGATGCGACGCGGCGATTCAAGGATGATGCCGCCGCGCAAGAGCAACTGGCCTCGACCCAAGTTCTGTCGCAGGTCGATGCTGACGGTTTCGACGCGGTCTTCTATCCGGGGGGGCATGGTCCGCTGTGGGATCTGGCCGAGGATAGGGACAGCCGCAAACTGATCGAACGTTTCGCCGCCACGGATCGCGTGATCGGGGCGGTCTGTCACGCGCCGGCAGTGTTCCGTCACGCCATGGCAGCCGATGGCAAGCCATTGGTTGCCGGCAGGCGGGTGACCGGCTTTACCAATAGCGAGGAAGAAGCGGTCGGCCTGACCGATGTGGTGCCCTTCCTTGTCGAGGACATGCTGAAGACGAATGGCGGCCAATATGAAAAGGGTGCGGACTGGGCCTCTTTCGTGCTGATCGATGGCAAACTGGTGACCGGTCAGAACCCGGCTTCATCCGAAGAGGCAGCCGAGGCGGTCCTGAAACTGCTGGCCTAGAGCCAGATCACGCTTCGCATCGGCAGGCCGGTGCGAAGCCACCTGCAACGGGAGCGTCCGGCTGTCTCGGCCGGTCCTGGTCCTGCCGAAACACAAAGGCCCTGACCGTAGGTGATCGGGCGTTTCAGCCATGCGGCCTTTCAGGTCTGGACAGTGCTGCCCAGACCCGCGGCCCTGCGCCGGGCGACGCGGGCGCGAATGGCCTCGATATCGGTGACGGGCGTCGCCGCGAACAGCTGCCGGGTGTAGGGATGGGTCGGATTGGCGAAGATTTCTTCGCGGCTGGCCTGTTCGACCGCCACACCCTTTGAAATCACCATGACATCATCGGCGATATAACGCACCACAGACAGGTCGTGGCTGACAAAGACATAGGTCAGACCCAGTTCATCCTGCAGATCCGCCAACAGGTTCAGCACCTGCGCCTGCACCGACAGGTCCAGCGCCGAGACAGGTTCATCCAGCACCAGAAGCGATGGGTTCAGCATCAGCGCCCGTGCAATGGCGATCCGCTGCCGCTGACCGCCCGAGAACATATGCGGATAGCGGTTGTAATGCTCGGGCAGCAGCCCGACCTTTTGCAGCATCGCCTTGGCGCGCTCGCGACGTTCGGCGGCGGGGACATCAGTGTTGATGACCAGCGGTTCGGTCAGGACATCGCCGATCTTCTGGCGCGGGTTCAGGCTGCCATAGGGGTTCTGGAACACCATCTGCACCTTCGAGCGCAACTGAGGGCCGGGCCGTCGGGCAGCAATATCGACGCGTTTGCCCTCGATCAGCAATTCGCCCTCGGAAGGCGCGTCGATCAGCGCAATGATCCGCGCCAGTGTCGATTTTCCTGACCCGGATTCACCCACGATTGCCAGCGTCTTGCCCTTTTGCACGGCAAAATCGATGCCGTTGACGGCCCGCACGGTGCTGGCGCGGCGCATCATGCTGCCGGGCATGTGATAATCCTGAACGATGGCGCGTCCTTCAACGACAGGGGTCATCGCAGGGTCTCCTCTTGGAAAAACTCGGCCACGGTGGGCAGGCGGTCGCCGGTGGCATGTTCGGGCAGAGCCGAAAGCAGGGCGCGCGTATAGGGGCTTTGCGGTGATTCAAACAGGCTGAGAACGTCAGCCTCTTCCATCTTGCGACCCTTGTATTGCACCACCACGCGATCCGCGGTTTCCGCGACCACGCCCATGTCATGGGTGATCAGGATCAGCCCCATGCCGTAATCCTCTTGCAGGCTCATCAGCAGATCGAGGATCTGTTTCTGGATGGTCACATCCAGCGCGGTCGTGGGCTCATCTGCGATCAGCAGACGCGGGTTGCTGGCGATGGCAATGGCGATCATGACCCGTTGGCATTGTCCGCCCGACATCTGGTGGGGATAGGATTTCAGCTTTTCTGCGGGCTCGGGAATGCCGACGGCCTCGAACAGTTCCAGCGCGCGGGCGCGCGCCGCCTTGCCGGACATGCCCAGATTGAGGCGCAGCACCTCCTCGATCTGGAAACCAACCGTAAAGGACGGATTCAGCGAGGCCACCGGTTCCTGAAAGATCATCGTGATCTCCCGTCCGATCAGCTTGCGCCGCTGCGCCGGGCTCATGGTCAACATGTCCTGACCGTCATAGCTCATCTCGTCAGCGGTGACGGTGGCGGTGTCGGGCAAAAGACCCATCACCGCCAGCATCGACACCGATTTACCCGAGCCGGATTCCCCGACGATGGCCAGAACCTCGCTGCGTTCGACCGAGACGTCGATTCCGTCCACGGCAGTGAAACTGCCGGTGGCAGTGGCGAATTTGACGGTCAGGTTACGGATGTTCAGCAATGACATGGCTCAGCTCCGCTTCAGTTTTGGGTCAAGCGCGTCACGCAGACCGTCGCCCATCATGTTGATCGCCAGAACCGAGATCAGGATGGCCAGACCCGGGAAGGTCACCACCCACCATGCGCGCAGGATGAACTCGCGCGCCTCGGCCAGCATCGTCCCCCATTCCGGAGCGGGGGGCTGTGCGCCCATGCCCAGGAATCCCAATGCGGCGGAATCCAGCACTGCCGAGGAAAAGGACAGCGTGGCCTGCACGATCAGCGGAGCAAGGCAGTTGGGCAGGATGGTCCTGAACATCAGGCGCAGGTTTCCCGCCCCGGCGACACGCGCGGCGGTGACATATTCGCGCCGCATCTCGCCCATGACGGCGGCGCGGGTCAGCCGGGCAAAATGGGGCTGATAGACGATGGCGATGGCGATCATCGCATTGGTCAGCCCCGGCCCCAGGACCGCGACCAGCACAAGCGCCAGCAGCAGCGAGGGAAAGGCCAGGATGACATCCATTACCCGCATGATCAGCGCATCGACCCAGCCGCCGAAAAATCCGGCAAGCAGACCGATGAATATCCCGCCGAAAAGGGCGATGGATACGACGACAATACCGATGAACAATGAATATTGTGCGCCAAAGATCAGCCGCGACAGCATGTCCCTGCCGACGGCATCGGTGCCCAGAAGGAATGATGTCTGCCCGCCCTCTTGCCAGAAGGGCGGCACAAGCAGGGCATCACGAAATTGCGCTGTCGGGTCATGGGGGGCCAGAAGCGGCGCAAGGACTGCTGTCAGCACCAGCAGGACAAAGATGAACAATCCCGCAACTGCGCCGCGGTTCTGGCGGAAATAGAACCAGAATTCGGCCAGCATCTGGCGGCGGATCGCGAGGGTCGAAACCTGTTCGGTATTGCTCATGATGCGCGGATCCTTGGATTGATAAGACCATAGGTCAGATCGACCAGAAGGTTGACGACCATGACCAGACCCGCAATCAGCAGCAGGCCGGATTGCACCACCGGATAGTCGCGGCGAGAGATGGAATCGATCATCCATTTGCCGATGCCCGGCCAACTGAAGATGGTTTCGGTCAGGATGGCTCCGGCCATCAATACACCGACCTGCAGGCCGATGGTGGTGACCACCGGGATCATCGCATTGCGCAGCGCGTGCACGCCGATCACCCGGCGCGAGGGCATGCCCTTGGCGCGGGCGGTGCGCACGTAGTCCTCGCCCATGACTTCCAGCATGGCCGATCGGGTCTGGCGCGCGATCACGGCCAGCGGGATCGTGGCCAGCACGACCGAGGGCAGGACAAGATGGCTGAGCGCGGATTTGAATGCACCGGCCTGCCCCGACAGCAGGCTGTCGATCAGCATGAAGCCCGTCACCTGCGGGAAATAGAACATCAGGCTGATCCGCCCCGAGACCGGCGTCCAGCCCAGAATGCCGGAAAAGAAGATGATCAGCAAAAGCCCCCACCAGAAGATCGGCATGGAAAAGCCGACCAGCGCGGTGGTCATGGAAAGCTGGTCAAACCAGCTGCCTCGCTTGATCGCGGCCAGCACCCCAACCGGCACGCCGATCAGCGTTGCCAGCAGGATCGCGCAAAGGCCCAGTTCGACCGTCGCCGGGAACAGGGCCAGAAATTCGGTCAGAACAGGCTTCTTGGTGACCAGGGAATTGCCCAGATCGCCATGCAGCAACCGTTCGAGAAAGTCGAAATACTGCATCACCAGCGGCTTGTCATAACCCAGTTGCGCGCTGAGTTCGGCATGACGCTCGGGCGACACGCCTCGCTCGCCCGCCATCAACAGCACCGGATCGCCGGGCAGGATGCGGACAAAGCCGAAGGCAATGATGG
Source organism: Paracoccus seriniphilus (assembly GCF_028553745.1). Taxonomy (NCBI): domain Bacteria; kingdom Pseudomonadati; phylum Pseudomonadota; class Alphaproteobacteria; order Rhodobacterales; family Paracoccaceae; genus Paracoccus; species Paracoccus seriniphilus. Next base: position 328,619 of record NZ_CP067132.1, on the reverse strand, counting down.
TGATCCCGAGAAAGGTGGGGATCAGATACAGCAGTTTGGAGAGGATGAAACGGACCATGGCCTCTTTCCTGAAGGAACGCGCGGGGTATCCGCCCCGCGCGTCCGTCTGGTGCCAGTAATGACGTGGTTGGCTTACTCGGCCAGATCAACGTCCTCGAAGGTGAAATCGCCAAGCGGGCTCATCTGGAAGCCCGAAACCCTGGTCGACATCGGCACATATTGCGTCGAATGCGCGATGGTGAACCAGGGGGCCTGTTCCTTGAAGATGACCTGAGCCTGTTCATACAGGCCTGTGCGCTCGGCAGGGTCAGCGGTGACCTTGGCCTGCTGCAGCAGATCCGAGAACTCCTCGTTGCACCAGAAGGCACGGTTCGCGCCGCCTTCCTTGGCGGAATCGCAGGATAGCAGCACCGACAGGAAGTTGTCAGGATCGCCATTGTCGCCCGTCCAGCCCAGGATGACCGCCCCATCGCGACCGGCTTCCATGGATTTGGACAGATATTCGCCCCATTCATAAGAGACGATCTCGGCCTTGACGCCGACCTTGGACAGGTCTTCCTGCATCAGTTCCGCCGTGCGGCGGGCATTGGGCATATAGGGCCGTTGAACCGGCATTGCCCAGATCTTCATCGACAGATCGGTGACGCCCTCGGCCTCCAGCATCGCCTTGGCGGCTTCGGGATCATAGGGATCATCCTCGATGCTGTCATTATAGGACCACATGGTCGGCGGGATGGGGTTCTTGGCCGGTTCGGCCGCGCCCTGGAATACCGCGTCGATGATGGCCTGCTTGTTGATGGCCATGTTCAGCGCCTTGCGCACCTTTGGATTGTCAAAGGGTGCCTGCGTGGTGTTATAGGCGAGATAGCCGACATTCAGACCGGGCTGTTCGTCCAGCTTCAGGTTCTCATCCGCCCGGATCGAGTCCAGATCGGCGGGCGAGGGATAGGGCATCAGGTGGCATTCGCCGGCCTTCAGCTTTTGCAGGCGCACGGCGGAATCCGGGGTGATGGCGAAGACCAGATCGTCGATCTTGGGCACCTCGCCCCAGTAATCGTCGTTCTTCTGGTAACGGATCACCGCGTCCTTCTGATAGGCCACGAATTTGAACGGCCCCGTGCCGATGGGCTTGTTGTTGAGGTCTTCCTTCGTGCCGGCTGCCTCAAGCGTGTCGGCATATTCCTTGGACAGGATCGAGGCGAAGGGCATCGCGATATTGGCCAGGAAGGGCGCTTCGGGATGGGTCAGCGTGATCTTGACGGTATAGTCGTCGATCTTCTCGATGGATTTGACCAGATTGGGCATGTCCATCGCGGTGTAATATTCATAGGTCAGCCCCGGAATATACTGATGCCACGGATGTTCGGTGTCGCCCTGGCGCAGGAACGAGAAGATCACATCATCGGCGTTGAAATCGCGGCTGGGCGTGAAGACGTCATTGGACTGCCATTTCACGCCCTGACGCAACTTGAAGGTATATTCGGTGCCGTCGGCAGAGACTTCCCAGCTTTCGGCCAGACCCGGTTCGACCTCGGTCGTGCCTTTCTTGAATTCGGTCAGACGGTTATAGATCGGGTGCGCCGATGCGTCGAATGTCGTGCCGGATGTATAGGGCGAGGGATCGAAACCTTCGGGCGACGCTTCCGAGCAATAGACAAAGGTTTTTGCTTCGGCGACGGCGGTGGTCAGGGCCAGCGCCGAAACGGCAAGAAGGCTGCGGGACAGAAATCTCATGCGAATGTTCCTTTTCGCTCACTGTTGAACGGGTGACCGCGTTATCCCCGGAAGGATTCGCAGTGCTTATTTCATAGGCATATACCCGGAAGAGGCGGGTTTTCTACTGCCTTCACATATTAGAGATAATTTTCCTGCAGGAACTGCAAGTGCGACGCAGGGTCATCCCGATCTAGCCGAAGGGGCGGTCCAGTTCGGGCGAGGGCGGGCTGAACCAGCGCGGTCCGTCCTGAGTCATGTAAACAATATCTTCCAGACGGATACCGCATTCTCCATAGACGCAAAGCATCGGCTCTATGGAAAAAACCATGCCCGGCTGCAGGGGTGTGCGGTTCCCCTTCACGATCCAGGGTTCTTCGTGGATATCCAGCCCCAGCCCGTGTCCGGTGCGATGGGGCAGGCCGGGCACCTGATAGCCGGGTCCGAAGCCCGCCTTGGTGATGACCGCGCGCGCGGCGGCGTCAACCTCTTCGCAGGCGGCGCCGGGACGGGCGGCGGCGAAAGCCGCGCGGTGGGCGGCATGTTCGATGTGCCACAGGTGCCTTTGCCGCGCCGTCGGGCTGCCAAAGACATAGCTGCGGGTGATGTCGGATTGATAACCCTGCAGGGTGCCGCCCATATCCACCAGCACCATGTCGCCATCCTGCAAAATCTGGGGATGGGGCACACCATGGGGATAGGCCGTGGCCTCTCCGAACTGCACGGCATGGAACAGCGGCTTCAGACCGGCAGCGCGATGGGCGGCATCGATGAATTGTCCGACCTCGGACGTGCTGATGCCAATACGCAGCCCGCGATGAACCGCGCGCTGAACCTGCCAACTGACATCCATCGCAGCCTGGATGATGGCGATCTCTACCGCGGATTTGACCTGTCGCAACGCCGCGATATGGTCCCCCGCGGAAGCGACCTGTCCCTCCAGTGCCGACATCATCCCGGATGCAAAGCGGAACGGCGTCGCCGGGTCCAGCGCAAGGCCGCGCCCCGGCAGATCGGCCAGATGGCGCGCCACGAGGGCATAGGGATCCTCGTCCTCTTCCCACATCAGCATCGGGCCGGGAATGCGCAGCAGGCTTTCCAGTTTCGGCGCTTCGAAGACCGGGGTCAGATAGACGGGCGGGCCATCAGCGCAGATCAGCGCGCCGTGGATGCGTTCGGACTGGCCCAGCTTCAGGCCGGTGAAATAGGTCAGCGAACTGGAGGCATCCAGCCAGACCGCTGCCAGTCCCGCGTTGCGGATCAGACCCTGCAGTGAGGTCAGCCGGTCCCGATAGGCGGTGATGGCGAAGGGCTGGACCGAGACGGGATGAAATGTCGCCAATGCGCGATCCAGATCGGTGGCGGCAGGGGCGGCGGGGCTGATGGGCATGGCGCGTCCTTTTGCTGACGTTTGCCCCAGCTTTACGCCGTGCGCGCGAAGCCTGTCGAGTTGTCACGCTGCGGCCTTTTGCCCGCCTGCACCGAGATCAGCGACTGCCCGCGACACCCTGTTCAACCAACTGCCGGATTTCTTCGCTGCCAAAGCCGAATTCTGCCAGAACCTGCTCGGTGCCTCCGCCCAGTTGCGGCACGGGCTGGTGGATGGCGCAGGGGGTCGAGCCCAGCTTGACCGGAAAACCCAGAACCGGCTGGGATGGCCCGTCCTGCCAGGGGGCCTGAAGAACCATTTCTTGCGCCTTGATCTGCGGATCCGAGAAAACCTGCGCCAGATCCTGAACGATGCCGCAGGGCACGCCGGCCTTGTTCAATATGCCCAGCCAATGCTCCTGGCTCTTTCCGGCCATGCGACCATTGATCAGGTCGCGCAATTCCTCGCGTGCGGCCATGCGCTTGGGGTTGCTGTCATAGCGGGGGTCGCTCATCACCCAGCCCAGATCCAGCGTGTCCAGAAAACGCGTCAGGATCTGGTCATGCGAATTCGCCACGGCGATCTGGCCGTCCGAACAGGTGAATAGCCCATAGGGATAGACCAGCGGGTGATCATTGCCGGTGCGGGCGGGCACCTTGTGCGTCGCGAAATATTCCGAGGACAGATAGGCCATCAGGCTGAGCAAACCGTTCACCATGGCCACTTCGACCGTCTGGCCCTGCCCGGTCCTTTCGCGCCCGATGACCGAGGCAAGAATTCCCAGGGCCGCATAGATGCCCGCAACCAGATCGCTGACCGGGGGGGCCGCGCGCATCGGCGGGCCGTCGGCTTCGCCATTCACGCCCATGAAGCCGCTCATTGCCTGAGCAATGAAATCAAAGGCGGGACGATCCTTGTAGGGGCCGGTGCTGCCATAGCCATTGATGCTGGCCACGATCAGGCGCGGGTTCAGTTCTTTCACGGCGGCTTCGCCTAGGCCCAGCTTGTCCAGCGTGCCGGGGCGGAAGTTCTCGACCAGCACGTCTGCCTCGGCCAGCAGGCGGCGCAGCACTGCCTTGCCTGCATCGCTGTAAAGATCCAGCACGACCGAGCGCTTGTTGCGGTTGAACCCGGCGAAATATCCCGAATGGCCTTCGGTCATGGTGCCTTGTGCTCGCACCGGATCGCCCTTTGGCGGCTCGATCTTGATGACATCTGCGCCCAGGTCCCCCAGGATCATCGTGCAGAATGGCCCTGACAGCACGCGCGTCAGGTCGATCACGCGCAGCCCGTCCAGCGGCCCCTTGATTGCTTCAGCCATTTGCTGTCCTCACGCTGTCCATTGCCGCGGTCTTCAGTCGCGGCCCCGCTTTCATCACCTGTCCGGGCAATTCACGCCCCACCAGTTCTTCTGCCAGTTCGGCCGCGCTGATCAGACGCTCCAGGTCCAGATCGGTCTGCACGCCGCTTTCCTCCAGCATGTAGGCCAGATCTTCGGTCGCGATATTGCCGGTGGCCCGCGGAACAAAGGGGCAGCCGCCCAGGCCGCCGATGCTGGATTCGAAATGCGTCACCCCAAGCGACAATCCGGCATAGGCGCAGGCCAGTCCGACGCCACGGGTATTGTGAAAATGCAGGGCCAGATCGACGCCCTCCAGAACCGGACGCAGGGCCTGCACGAGCTCGATGACATTTGCTGGTGTTGCCATGCCGGTGGTGTCGCCAAGGGTGATATAACCCATGCCCAGATCGCGATAGGCCTTGGCCTGATCGACGACGGCTTCGATGGCTACATTGCCTTCGAAGGGGCAGCCGAAGGCGGTCGCGATCGCACCCTGCAGGGCGGTGCCGCTGCCCTCGGCCAGGCGTGCGATCTCGGCAAATCCGGCCAGCGAGTCCGCACGGCTGCGGTTGACGTTCTTGAGATTGTGGCTTTCCGAGGCCGAGGCGAACAGCACCAGCGCATCTGCGCCGGCCTCGATGGCGGCTTCGGCGCCGCGGACATTGGGAACCAGGGCGGTCAGATGCAGGTCGTCACGCCCGCGAAATGCCGCCAGAACCTGCGCCGCGTCCCGCATCTGCGGTACCGCGCGGGGGGAAACGAATGAGGTGATCTCGAACCGGCGCAGGCCCGCACCGATCAGGGCGTGAACCAGTTCGATCTTGCGTTCTGTCGGCACGAAAACCGGCTCGGATTGCAGGCCATCGCGGGGGCCGACCTCGGTCAGGATGGCGCGCTCGGGGAATCCCTTGATCGGGGTCAGCATGCGGATTTCCTCCCATCGAAATGCCGTTGCATCAGAATGCCGAAGTGGTATACCAACGACAAGGGAGACGTCAATGACCGGATTCGAGGGCAAAAACCAGGATCAGCAAGGCCTGTTGTCGCGCCTGCGTTTCGCGATTCTGTCGCTGGAGCTGGTGCCCGGAGAGCCTGTCAGCGAACGTGCGCTGGAGGCGCAGTTCAAGGTCTCGCGCACGCCGATCCGCGAGGCGCTGTTTCATCTGGTTCGCGACGGTCTGGTCCAGCGTGAAGGGCGCAGCTATATCGTCGCGCCTTTCGATATTGCCGAAGTCGAGGAAGTTTTCACCTTTCGCGACATCGTCGAGCCGGCTGCGATCCGTCTGGCAACGCGGCTGGCTACCCCCGAGGAGATCAAGGCGATCCGCGACAGCATCAATTTCAGCCATGATGAGTTCACGCCGGAACGCTGGCTGAACATGGGGCTGGATTTTCACGTTCGTTGCGCGGCGCTGTCACGCAACAGATGCCTCGAGGCCGCCATGCAGGATGTCACCCTGCGCACATTGCGGGCGCGCTGGCTCAGCTTTGCCTCTGAGGAAGGGCGCAACAAGACCCATCGCGAACACAGTCATATTCTGGATCTGATCGCCGCAGGCGATGGCGAAGGTGCCGCCAAGGCGGTGTTGGCCCATTCGGCGGCGGTCCGGGAAGAGGTCTGCGCGGCGATCGAATCCGCGCGGCAGTTTGTCGGGCGACGCGGAGTCGTCGATAGTTAACTTTTACCAAGGGAGGAAGACAATGATCTGGAAAATGACCGGACTGAAGGCAGCGGGGCTGGCCTCGGCCTTGTTGTTCGCCGTGCCCGCCATGGCGACCGAATGCATCGCCCCGGCGGATCCCGGTGGCGGCTGGGATTTCACCTGCCGCGAAGTCGGACGTTTGCTGACCCAGCTTGAGCTGGTGGATGGCAATGTTCAGGTGACCAACATGCCCGGCGGCGTCGGCGCGGTGGCTTTCGCCAATGTGGCCGGCAAGCGTGCCGATGACGCCGATCTGCTGGTCGCCACCTCGACCGTGGGGATCACCCAGATCGCCCAGGGGAAATATCCCGCCGGTATCGACACGATGCGCTGGGTGGGCATGCTGGGTGCCGATGTCGGCGTGATCGCGGTGGATTCCGACAGCCCCTATCAGACGCTGGACGATCTGATGGCGGCGCTGAAAGAGGATGTGACCTCGGTTGCAACTGCCGGTTCGACCGGAGCGGGCGGATGGGACCATATCCGCCTGATGATGCTGGCACAGGCTGCGGGGATCGAGGATATTTCGGCCATCCGCTGGGTCCAGTTTGACGGCGGCAGCCCTGCCGTGACCCAGATGATGGGCGGTCAGGTCGGCGTTGTCTCGACCGATCTGGGCGAGATCAAGGGCTTCATCGAATCCGGCGATATCCGTGTTCTGGCGGTTCTCGCGGATGAGCCGATCTCGGCGTTCCCTGATCTGCCCACGGCCGTGTCCCAGGGATATGACGTGACCGGTTACAACTGGCGCGGTTTCTACACTGGCGGCGATGTCAGCGACGAAGACTATGCCGCCTGGGTCGAACGTCTGCAGAACCTGTATGACTCGGATGAATGGAAAGAGGTTGCCACGAACAGCGGCCTTGAACCCATCTGGCGCGGCGGCGATGATTTCGCAACCTATGTCGCACAGCAGGAAGAACAGATGGCAGACATCTCGCGCCAGATCGGGGTCATTCAGTGACCGACCGGTTGGCCGGATGTGTATTTTTCCTGTTGGCAGCCGGATATGTCTGGCTGTCAGCAGGATATACTGCGGGCTTTGGCGATCCGCTGGGGCCTGCAATCTTTCCCCGTGTGATCGGGATTCCGGCGATGATCCTGGGGGTGTCGCTGGCCGTCTGGCCGCGCCACAACGCACGTTGGGCCGATGGCGCAGGCCTGTTGCGCCAGGGCGCGGCCGTTGCGCTGTTGCTGGGCTATGCGCTGCTTCTGGAGCCGCTTGGCTTTGTGCCGGCAAGTTTCGGGGCGATCCTCGGGTTGTCGCTGATGATGGGGGCGCCGCCGGTCAAGGGGCTGCTGACCGCAGCCATTGCCGCGCCGGGGCTGTATCTTCTGTTCGATCGGATCATGGGGCTGCCCCTGCCGCTGATCGGGACGTGGTTTGGCTGACATGGAAATACTGTCTTCACTCTGGTCGGGCTTTGCCGTTGCGGCTCTGCCGATCAATCTGGCGCTGATCGTCGGAGGTTGTTTCGTCGGAACATTGATCGGGGCGCTGCCGGGGCTTGGGCCGGTCAACGGCGTGGCGATCCTGATCCCGCTGACCTTCGCCTTTGGACTGGACGCCACCTCGTCCATGATCCTGCTGGCAGCGGTCTATTACGGCTGCATGTATGGCGGGCGGATTTCGGCGATCCTGCTGAACATTCCGGGCGACGAGCCGGCGATCATGACCACGCTGGACGGCCATCCGATGGCCCGGAACGGTCAGGCGGCCGATGCGCTGGCGATTTCGGGCGTGGCCTCATTCATCGGGGCGACGCTGGCGACCATCGGGCTGACGCTGTTTGCACCGATGCTGGCCAAGGCCGCGATCTATTTCGGTCCGGCGGATTATTTCGCGCTGTATGTGATGGCCTTTGCCACCATTGGCGGGATCACCGGCACCGACCCGCGCAAGACCTTGCTGGCGGCGTTGCTGGGATTGATGCTGGGCACCGTCGGGCTGGACCCTTCGACGGGTGTGGCGCGCTATACCTTTGGCAGTTTCCATCTTTACGACGGGTTCGATGCCATCGTGGCGCTGGTCGGCCTGTTCGCGATTTCCGAGATCCTCTTCTTTCTGGAGGACAGGGCGCAGGCCAGCGGTCTGGTCCCGCCCGGCAGCGTCTTTCCGCGCCTGTCGCGCGTCAAAGAGGGGCTGGGTGCCAGTTTCCGGGGTTCTCTGATCGGCTTCGTGGCGGGGATTCTGCCCGGGGCCGGGGCTTCTCTGGGGGCTGTCATGGCCTATAGCGCCGAAAAGAGGGTCAGCGACAAGACCGGCACATTCGGTCAGGGCGATCCGCGCGGCGTAGCCGCCCCCGAGGCCGGAAACAACGCTGCCAGTGGCGGAGCCCTGATCCCGATGCTGACACTGGGTGTGCCGGGGTCGGGAACGACGGCGGTGATGCTGGCGATGCTGATCTCGTTGAATATCCAGCCCGGACCGTTGTTGTTCCAGCGCAGCCCCGATCTGGTCTGGGGGCTGGTGGCGGCGCTTTATCTGGCGAATGTCGTGCTGCTGGTGCTTAACCTGCCGTTGATAGGGATGTTCACGCGGGTTCTGGGCCTGCCGGTCTGGGGGCTGATGCCGCTGGTGGTGGCGATCAGCTATCTGGGCGTCTACGCCATTACCCATGCCGCTTTTGATCTGATGGTCATGGTCGGGTTCGGCATCCTTGGCTTCGTCCTGCGCAAGCTGGATTTCTCGCTTGTGCCGGTGGTTCTGGGACTGCTTCTGGGGATGGATATGGAAAACAACCTCAGACGGGCGTTGTCGATCTCGGGCGGTGACTTCACCATTCTGTTTCAAAGCCCGATTGCGCTGGTGATCTATGGCGTGACGGCGGGATTCCTGATCCTGTCGCTGGTGTTGTCGCGCCGCGACAGCAGGGCATGAAACGGCCCCGACTGGTCACGCGGCGCAATGTCAATGCGCCGTGGCCATGGTGACCCTGAACCGCCTGAGCGCGACAAGGAAGAACACCGCACCCAGTGCGGCCATGATGACCATGTCGGGCCAGACGATCTCGATGCCGGCCCCGCGATAGAGAATGGCCTGGGAAAAGGCGACGAAATGCGTCGAGGGGGCCAGTTGCATGACGGCTTGCAGCCATTCGGGCATGCTTTCCATCGGGGTCGTGCTGCCGGACAAGAGGTTCATCACCACCAGAACCGGCATCGCCAGCAGCCCGAACTGGGGCATCGAGGTGGTGAAGGTGGCCAGAAGGATGCCAAGCCCCGTGACCGAGACAAGATAGATCACTGCCCCCAGAACGAACAGCGGGATCGATCCGGCGATGGGCACGGCAAGGATGACCTGAACGACGATCCACAGCGACAGGATCACGCCGACAACAATGGCCAGGCCGTTGGCCCATATCTTGGCGACCATGATTTCAGATGGGGTGACGGGCATCACCAGCAGATGTTCGATGGTGCCGTGTTCACGTTCGCGGATCAGCGCGGCACCGGTCAACAGCACCGAGAGGATGGTGATGTTGTTGATGATCTGCATCACCGATGAGAACCAGACGGAATTCAGGTTCGGATTGAACTTCGAGGTGACCACCAGATCGATCGGCAGCGTGGTCGCGCTATCTTCGCCGGACAGGAACTTGGCGACCTCGGCACTGATGATCTGCTGCAGGAACACCAGACCGTTTCCGGCCTGCGCCATCGCGGTCGCATCGACATTCAGCTGAATCTCGGGCGTTCTGCCGGTCAGAACGTCGGCCTCGAAGGATGGCGGGAAAGACAGCACGAAAACGAACTCTCCACTGTCCATGACGGCTGCAATCTCGTCCAGGGCGATTTCCTGCGGCGGATTGAACTCTGGGGGCAGGATTGCGCTCAGGATGCGGCCGGTCAGCGCCGAACGGTCCTGATCGACATATGCGACCGAAGCATTCGCGACCTCGAGCTTGGCTCCGGTGGCGACCGAATAGACGGCAAAGCTGAACACATAGACGATCAGCAAGATCAGCACCGGGTCGGCGCGCAGGCTGCCAAGCTCTTTCATGCCAAGCCGGAAGACATTGCCAAGCCACTGCTTCATGTCATTTCTCCTGCTTGTCCAGTGCCAGAACGGCCATCGCGATGAACAGCACGGCAAAGCCCGCCAGGGCCAGATGATTGTGCCAGAGCTGCTGGAACCCAAGACCCTTGGTGAAAGCGCCGGTGCTGATCTGCTGATACCAGGCCGACGGAAAGGCCAGGCCGATCAGCCGCCCACCACCCGACAGCGATGAAACCGGAACCAGCAGACCCGAGAAATTCACCGCCGGAATGATCGACACGACCGCCGTGGCAAAGGTTGCGGCAACCTGCGTGCGGGTGAAGGTCGAGACCAGCACGCCAAATCCGGTGGTGGCCAGAACATACAGCAGGGTTCCGCTGAACAGCGCCGCGACCGAGCCTTTGACCGTCACGCCGAACACGCCGTATGAAATCAGGATCAAGCTCACAAAGCTGAGCATGGCGATGACGACATAGGGCAATTGCTTGCCCAGAATGAACTCGCCTCGTGTCACCGGGGTCGAGCGGAAATTCGCGATTGATCCCGTCTCCTTTTCCCGCACGACACCCATGGCCGCCATCATCGCGGGGATCAGGACCAGCATCAGCATGATCACCGAGGGGATCATCGCGAAGACGCTTTTGAAGGCTTGGTTGTAGCGGAAACGGCTTTCGACCGAGGCCGCCGACAGGGCGATGGTTTCGCCATAGTTCCGTTCGGTCTGATCGGACATATAGGACAATGCCAGACCTTCCAGATAGCCACGGGTCGTTTCGGCCCGGAAAGGCATGGCCCCATCGACGGCAATACGGACCTCTGGCCGGTCCCCGCTCAGCAGGGATTTCCCGAAGCCGGGGGGCACTTCGATCCCAAGGACAAGCTCGGCGCTTTTCATCCGGGAATCCAGTTCCGCCGCACTTTCTGCGGGGGGCTGTTCGGTGAAATATCGCGAGCCAGCAAAGCTTTCCAGCAACTCGCGGCTTTCCAGACTCTGGTCGCGGTCATAGACCGCATAGGGCAGGTGTTGCACATCGAACGAAATGCCATAGCCGAAGGTCAGCATCAGGATGATCGGGCCCAGGAAGGCGAAGGCCAATCGCATCGGATCTCGCAGGATTTCCAGCGTCTCGCGCCGCGTGAAGGCCCAAAGCCTGTCCGGGTCAAAACTGCGGTTGCGCTTTTGCCGCGGTTGCGGCTGGGCGGTCCCGGTTTGGGATGAGGCGCGGCCTGCATCGCCCGCCGCGTCGCGCAGATAGCCGACGAAAGCGGTCTCCAGATCGTCGGTGCCCTTGTTGGCGGCAAGTTCGGCGGGCGTTCCGATGGCCAGAACCTTTCCCGCATGCATCAACGAAATGCGGTCACAGCGTTCGGCCTCATTCATGAAATGGGTCGAGACAAAGATTGTTACGCCTTCGTCGCGCGACAGCTTGATCAGATGTTGCCAGAACCCGTCCCGTGCGACCGGATCGACGCCCGAGGTGGGTTCGTCGAGGATCAGGACTTCGGGCGCATGCAGCACGGCAACGGCAAGCTGAAGTCGCTGGCGGATTCCAAGCGGCAGGCCGTCGGGGCGCTTGTCGGCATCACTGGCCAGATCGAAGCTGCGCAGCATTTCCGCAACCCGACCGGCACGGGTCTCGACGGGCAGCTGGTAGAGCTGGGCATGGAGCTCGAGGTTCTGGCGAACCGTCAACTCGCCATAAAGCGAGAAGGCCTGCGACATGTAGCCGACGCGCTGACGGGTGGCCATGTCGTCGGCGTTCAGCGGCTGACCAAACAGCAGCGCCTTGCCTTCGGTGGCTTTCTGCAAGCCGGTCAGCATCTTCATGGTCGTGGTCTTGCCGCAACCGTTCGAGCCAAGGAATCCAAAGATCTCGCCGGGTTCGATCTGGAAATCGACGTGATCGACAGCGGTGAAATCGCCGAAACGACAGGTCAGGCCCCGGGCCTCGATCGCGGGCGGGCCGCTGGCGGGGGGGCGTGGCGGCACGACGACGGCGCGATGCCCCTGCCGCTGCTTTTCGGGCAGCATCGAGATGAAGGCCTTTTCCAGCGTAGGCTGGCCCGAGGCGGCCAGGATCTCGGCGGGCGATCCGGTTGAAATCACCTCGCCCGCGTTCATGGCGGCCAGCCAGTCAAAGCGCGCGGCCTCTTCCATATAGGCAGTGGCGACGATCACGCTCATTGCAGGTCGCGCATCGCGGATATGGCTGATCAGATCCCAGAACTGCTGGCGGGACAGCGGATCGACGCCGGTGGTCGGCTCGTCAAGGATCATCAGGTCGGGATCATGGATCAGGGCCGAGCAGAGCGAGAGTTTCTGCTTCATGCCTCCCGACAGCTTGCCCGCTGGCCGGTCGGGGAAGGGATCAAGCCCGGTGGCGGTCAGCAGGTTCTGGATGCGCGCGCGGCGCTCGGCCTCGGGTTGTCCGAAAAGGCGTCCGAAGAAGTCGAGGTTTTCCGTGACCGTCAGCGTGGGATAGAGGTTCCTGCCCAGCCCCTGCGGCATATAGGCGATACGATGATTGCAGGCCTTCAGGTGATCGCGCGCGGTGATATCGCCGCCCAGCACCGTCAACTTGCCACTTTGCAGCTTTCTGACACCCGAAATCAGCGCCAGCAGCGACGATTTCCCGACCCCGTCAGGGCCGATCAGCCCGGCCATGCAGCCTGCCGGAATATCCAGCGTTACCTCTGACAGCGCCTTGGTGGCGCCATACAGATGGGTGACTGCAGAGAGGCTGGCGACCGGAACAGAGATCATTTCGGCAACTTCACTGTCAGCATCTCGGGCCAGGGGGTGGCGCTGTCCGTGCGCACATAGCCCATTCCGGCAACACCTGCCTTGGCTTTCTCCTGATATTCCTTCAGCAGATCTTCGGGGATGGTCAGCTTGACCCGGAACATCAGCTGATCACGCTCATCCGACGTTTCGACGGATTTGGGCGTGAACTGGGCCGTGCTGGAGACAAAGGTGACGGTTGCGGGGATCACGTAGTCCGGGATCGGGTCAAGGATGATGCGTGCCTCGGAGCCAATGGCCAGCAATCCGGCATCATGGGCGGGCAGGAAGATCGTCATGTAGATATCGGTCAGATCGGTCAGGGTCACGACCTTGCCGCCTGCGCTGACGACTTCGCCGGCCTTGGCAAGGATATATTGGACGCGGCCATCATGGGGTGCCACCAGATTGGCGTCGGCGCGCACACTTTGAAGCTGTTCGACTGTCGCCTCGGCCGCGGCAATGGTGGCCTGGGCCAGATCGATTCCGGCTTCGGCTGCGGCCACACCAGCCTCGGCCGTCGTCAGCGCGGTTCGGGCCTGATCGACCTGTTCCTGGGAAACATGACCCTTCTCGGCAAGCCTCTCGGCCCGGGCAAATTCGGATTGGGCAAACTGCAATTCCGAACGGCGCTGGTTCAGCAGCGCTTCGGCCTGAATCTTTTGCTGCTCGGCCTGATGGACGGCGGCTTCGGCCTGATGCAATTGCGCGTCGATCTCGGCCGTGTCCAGACGCGCGACCAGATCACCTGCCTTGACCCATTGGCCTTCGTCAACATTGACCTCGGCGATGCGCCCGGCCATCTTGGATGCGACATCGATGCGCTCGGCCTCGATCCGGCCGTTCGAACCGGCGATCCCCGCCGGAAGTTCGCTGGATTGGACATTCAACCAGATGGCGTATGCCGCGCCCGCCAGAATGATGAGGGCGGCAGCGATGGCGCCATAGCGCTTCCATTGCATTGGCTTTCTCCGGATCTCGGGGTGAGTGAACACGCATGTTCCACGATTCCGACAGCAAGACATTGCCGGGGACAGGCATGCCCATGGCCGATCTGTGGGGTTGTCGGATGCATTGACTGGATTTCATTCCTAGGTTTCCCAGAACGGCTTCCTGTCTATTCCGGTCGGCATCTTGGCGATTTGATCAGGATCAATGATTCTTCATTGGGATCGGATAAACAGGCATAAACACTCGAAAGGAGTCGGAGCGATGAGCCATGCGATATCAAAAGCCGCAAATGCGCCCGATGAGCCTACCCCCAAAGAGTCTACCGACGTAAAGGCGCTGAACAGGGTGGCCTTGCCGCCAAGCGTTCTGGCCGAGAAGCTGGCCGAGGGACTGCCGCTGAACACCTATATGGGGCAGGCAGATATGTCGGAATTCCTGGATCGCGCCCTGAAGGCAAGGATTGCACGCTTGACCAAGGGGCTTTCTCCGGCGGCGCTGGCCGGGGCCTATCTGGATTGGCTGGCCCATCTGGCGATTTCTCCGGGCAAGCAGATCGACATCACGGAAAAGGCATTCCAGAAATGGCTGCGGCTTTCATGCTATGGCACCACTTGCGCCGCGACCGGCGGCAAGGGCGAACCATGTATCGACCCGCTGCCGCAGGACCGCAGGTTCAGGGGCGAGGCCTGGCAGAAATGGCCCTATAACTACATCTATCAGTCCTTTCTGCTGAACCAGCAATGGTGGCACAACATCACCACCGGCGTGCGTGGCGTGACCAAGCAGCATGAAAATGTCATGGAGTTTGCCTCGCGGCAGACCCTCGACATGTTTTCGCCGACCAATTTTCTTGCGACCAACCCCGAGCTGCAGAAGCGGACCCTTGAAGAAGGCGGGCGCAATTTCCTGCGCGGCTTCCAGAACTGGCTGGAAGATCTGAAGCGCCAGCAAAGCGGCGAACCGCCGGCGGGTGCAGAAGCCTTCCGTCCGGGGCATGAGCTTGCCGTGACACCGGGAAAGGTCGTCTACCGCAACCATCTGATCGAGCTGATCCAATACACGCCGACGACCAAGACGGTCAGGCCGGAGCCGGTTCTGATCGTGCCGGCGTGGATCATGAAATACTATATCCTCGACCTCTCGCCGGAAAACTCGATGGTGAAATTCCTGGTCGGGCAGGGATATACCGTCTTCATGATCTCATGGCGCAATCCGGGCGTCGAGGACCGCGATCTGGGAATGGATGATTATCGCAGGATGGGCGTCATGGACGCGATCTCTGCGGTACAGGGCATCGTGCCGGATCAGAAGATCCACGGGGTCGGCTATTGTCTTGGGGGCACATTGCTGTCGATTGCCGCGGCGACCATGGCCCGCGACGGGGATGATTTCCTTGCATCGCTCAGTTTCTTCGCCTCGCAGATCGATTTCACCGAACCGGGTGAATTGCAGTTGTTCATCAACGAAAGTCAGTTGGCTTTCCTTGAGGACATGATGTGGGAGCAAGGCTATCTGGACACGACGCAGATGTCCGGTGCCTTCCAGATGATCGGATCGGCGGATCTGATCTGGTCACGGATCCTGCACAACTATCTGATGGGCGAGGCTCCGGTGATGTTCGACCTGCTGGCCTGGAACGCCGATGGCACACGGATGCCCTATCGGATGCATTCCGAGTATCTGCGCTCGCTCTATATGAACAACGATCTGACAGAGGGGCGATTCACGGTGAACGGGCGTCCGATCTCGGTCACCGATATCCGCGTTCCGGTGTTCTCGGTGGGCACGGTCAAGGATCATGTCGCGCCATGGCGGTCGGTCTACAAGATGCATCTCTATCTGGACACGGAACTGACCTTCGTCCTGACCAGCAAGGGACATAACGCGGGCATCGTGTCCGAGCCGGGCCACGAGGGGCGCAGCTATCAGATTGCCACGGTCAGACATGATGATCACTATGTCGATCCCGAAACATGGGCCGAACAGACGCCGAAGAAAGACGGCTCGTGGTGGCTTGATTGGGTGTCATGGCTTGGCGAACGGTCGGGGGCACCGGTTGCCCCCCCGGCCATGGGCAAGGCGCTGGCCGATGCGCCCGGAACATATGTCTTCCAGAAATAAACGTCCTGGTCGCAACGAAAGGCTGAACCATGAGATTGCTTGAAGGAAAACGCGGTCTCGTCGTCGGGATCGCCAATGAACATTCGATTGCCGCCGGATGCGCGCAGGCCTTTGTACGCGACGGGGCCGAGTTGGCGGTGACCTATCTCAACGACAAGGCAAGGCCCCATGTCGAGCCGGTTGCCACGGATTTGAACGCCCGGCTGCTGATGCCGCTGGATGTCACATCCGACACGCAGATGGATGCGCTGTTCAAGGCGATTGACGCCCAATGGGGGCAGTTGGACTTTCTGCTGCATGCGGTCGCCTATTGTCCCCAAAAGGATCTGCATGGCAGCGTGGTTGACTGTTCGCGTGAAGGATTTGGCGTGGCGATGGATGTGTCGGTGCATTCCTTCATTCGGCTGGCACGCAGGGCGCGACCGCTGATGAAGAATGGCGGCTGCCTGCTGACTGTCAGCTATTACGGTGCCGAGAAAGTCGTCGATCATTACAACGTGATGGGGCCGGTCAAGGCCGCGCTGGAATCCACCGTCAAATACATGGCGGCCGAACTGGGCCCCGAGGGCATTCGCGTCAATGCCGTTTCTCCGGGTCCGGTGATGACCCGCGCGGCCTCGGGCATTGCGCATTTCGACAGGCTGATCGATGAGGCGCGAGACCGTGCGCCGCAGCATCGTCTGGTCACGATAGAAGATGTCGGGAATATGGCTGCGGGTCTGGTCAGTTCCTCGGCGCGCAATGTGACCGGCAATATCGCTTATGTCGATGCGGGCTATCACGTCATGTCCTGAAACCGGAAAGGTCGACCCGATGCAATATATAGAGAACAGGACCTTCGACGAAATTCAGGTCGGTGACAGCGCCGAGCTGACCCGCAAGCTGAAGGCCGAGGATATCGAGCTGTTCGCGGTGATGTCGGGCGATGTGAACCCCGCTCATGTCGACGAGGACTATGCGCGCTCGGACATGTTTCATGAAATCATCGCCCATGGCATGTGGGGCGGGGCGCTGATTTCGGCGGTTCTGGGCACCGAACTGCCGGGCCCGGGTACGATCTATCTCAACCAGAACCTCAGTTTCCGTCGTCCGGTTGGCCTTGGCGATACGGTGACAATCCGCGTCACCGTCGCCTCAAAGGATCCCGAAACCCATCGCATGATCCTGGATTGCCTTTGCTCCAATCAGGACGGCGAGGCGGTCATCACGGGTCAGGCCGAGGTCATTGCGCCAACCGAAAAGGTCCGCCGCCCGCGCGTCGTCCTGCCCGAGGTCCATCTTCACGAGAGCGGCGCACGCTATCGCGAACTGATTGCAGCGACACATGAGCTTGCGCCGGTGCGCACTGCCGTGGTGCATCCTTGCGATGACATCTCGTTGACAGGCGCTCTGGAAGCCGGCTCGCAGGGGTTGATCGTGCCGGTCCTGATCGGGCCGCGCGCGAAGATCGAGGCCGCCGCGCGGGATGCGCAGCGCAGTCTTGAGGGGATCGAGATCATTGATGTGCCCCACAGCCATGCCGCCGCCGAACATGCGGTCGAGATGGCCCGCAGGGGCGAGGTCGACTGCCTGATGAAGGGCAAACTGCATACGGATGAATTGATCACGCCGGTTGTCGATCGCGCCCATGGGCTGCGCACCGAACGGCGGATGAGCCATGTCTTCGCGCTGGACGTGCCACATTATCCCAAGCCGCTTTTCATCACCGATGCGGCGATCAATATCTCGCCCGATCTGGATACCAAGCGCGACATTGTGCAGAACGCCATAGAACTGGCACAGGCATTGGGTGTCGAACGGCCCAAGGTGGCGATCCTCTCGGCGGTCGAGACGGTCTATCCCAAGATTCCCTCGACACTGGATGCTGCCGCCCTTTGCAAGATGTGGGATCGCGGCCAGATCACTGGCGGCGTGCTGGACGGTCCGCTGGCCTTTGACAACGCCGTGTCGAAATCGGCTGCCGAGGCCAAGGGCATTGTCTCGGAGGTCGCGGGTGATGCCGATATTCTGGTCGTGCCCGATCTGGAAGCGGGCAACATGCTGGCCAAGCAGTTGATTCATCTGGCCGGGGCCGAGTCGGCGGGGATCGTTCTTGGTGCGCGTGTTCCGATCATGCTGACCAGTCGCGCCGATGGCGTGATGTCGCGGCTGGCCTCGGCCGCCATGGCGCAGCTTTTCATCCATCACAGCCGCGACGTCGCCACATAGGCGACGTCAGATCCGAAGTTGCGACGGACCAGCGCCTTTGCCGGGGGCGTTCCGCCCTGCAACCGGAACAGCTCAGAGGATGACGTCGTCCCGCCCGATCGACTGTGTATTCACCTTGCCCGCCAGGCCCATCGTGGTGCGCAGTTCCTTTTGCAGGATGTTCAGCAGTGTCGTGACACCTGCCTGTCCCTGGGCACCCAGAGCATAAACCATGGCGCGCCCCAGAAGGACGCCCGAGGCGCCAAGTGCACGCGCCCGGAAAATGTCCATTCCGCTGCGCACCCCTGAATCCAGCATCAGTTCGACGCGCTCACCCACGGCATCCGCGATACGGGGCAACCACCGGATCGAGCTGCCCGCGCCGTCCAGCTGACGACCGCCGTGATTGGACACCACGATGGTCCTGATATCCAGTTCCGCGGCGATCCGGGCGTCCTCGACATCCATGATGCCCTTGAGGATGATCGGCCCTCCCCATTCCTTGCGGATCCATTCAATGTCCTTCCAGTCCAGTGCCGGGTCCACCATTTCTGCGGCCCAGACCAGCAGGCTGCTGAGGTCGTCGACGCCTTTCGCATGGCCGATGACATTTCCAAAGCTGCGATAGGGGGTTCTGGCCATCTCATAGGCCCAGCCCGGTTTCGTGGCGATGTTCAGCAGGTTGCGAAGGTTGGGGCGAATGGACAGCTGGTTCTTGATATCCTTGTGGCGCTGTCCCAGCATCGACAGATCCATGGTCACGACCAGCGCCGAGCATTTCGCGGCCTTGGCGCGCTGGATCAGGTCACGAACGAATTCGCGGTCCTTGACGACATAGAGCTGAAACCAGAATGGTGCCCCGGTCGCCTCGGCGACCTGCTCCATCGAGCAGATCGACATGGTGGACAGGGTAAAGGGGACACCAAAATCCCGCGCGGCGCGGGCTACCTTGATTTCGCCCCCGGCATTCTGGATACCCAGCATGCCCACCGGCGCGAATCCGGCGGGGATGGCGGCGGCGGCGCCGGCCATTCGGGTCGATGTATCGATATCCGAAATGTCGATGCCGACCCGCTGGCGGATCTGGATGCTTTGAAAATCCGTCTCGTTCCGGCGAAAGGTGCTTTCCGTGTAAGACCCTGATTCCGCGTAATCATAGAACATCCGCGGCACACGGCGTCGGTAAAGCTGACGCATGTCCTCGACACAGGTTACGGTGGTCATTCGCCCTCTCCTTATGCCATTCCGACCTGAACCTGATTGGGCCGCATGTCGTCTGGGCGGGACATCAGGATTTCGGTCAACTGTTGGCGCAATTCGGCATGGGCGGGATCGTCGAACAGATTCGTCAACTCGTCTGGATCCCTGGCCAGATCATACATTTCGCCGGCTCCGGATTTCAGATCCATCGTCAGCTTTGCCGTCTTGCTGCGAACCGTGCGCAGCGACAGTCCGACGCCCACCCGACCGGGCAGCAATTCCCATTCGCTGAGCGCGGCTTCGCGCGTGCCATCGCCCGACAGCACGTCGCGCATGGACCGGCCATGGATCGGCATCAGGCTTTCGGCACCGGCCCAGTCCATGAAGGTCGCCCCCAGGTCCAGTGTCGACAGGGGTTCGTGACAGGTCTTGCCCGCCGGGATATCCGGCCCTTTGACGATGGCGCCGACGTTGAGAAGTCCTTCGAAGGGCATCGGCCCCTTCAGGACAAGCCCGTGATCTCCCAGCCAGTCGCCGTGATCGGCCGTGTAGACGATATAGGTGTTGTCGGCCAAACCCTGTCGCTCCAACTCGATGAGGATCCGGCCGACCGAATGGTCGATCAGCGCGATCTGGCCATAGGTATTGGCGATGATCTCGCGCAGATGCTCGTCCGAGACCTCGGGCATCCTTGAGTATTTCTCGCGGATTTCCTTGTGCTCGCTGGGAATCTCGGTTTCGACGGCTGCCTTGTGCCACCATGGACGCCCGGTGAAATCCCGGCGGCGATGCCGGGGCAGGTCGACCTCTTCGGGGCGGTGCAACGAGGCCCATGGCTCGGGCGCGTCGAAAGGATGGTGAGGGTCGGGGAAGGACACCCAGAGACAGAAGGGCTGGGTGTGATCACGTCTGAGATAATCGATGGCGCGATCGGCAATCCAGGTCGAATTATGCCAGGCCACCGGCAGTTTCGACGACCAGACCTGGGGCGCCCCCTTGTGATCACGAGAGCTTTCCCAGAGCAGCTTGTTCTTTTCCTCGCCACGGCCATCGGAATAATACCATTCCTCATAGGCCAGCCCGCGCGGCGGCTGTTCGGGCAGCCACCAGTTGTGCCCCACCAGCACCAGCTCGGCATGGTCAAAGCCCATATAGGGGCCGCGCCAGTCGGCCGGGACTTCCGCCGAGCCGGGAATGCTCTCGGGGCGGCCGGTTTCCTCGAAGACATGATAGGTCGAGAAATGCGCCTTGCCGATCTTGGCGGTGTGATAGCCTGCGGCTGACAGCGATCCGGCAAAGCCCTTCTCGCCGATTTCCGGGTCCAGATCGATGCCGTTGTCATGCACGCCGTGGGTGCGTGGCAACAGTCCGGTCAGGATAGAGGCGCGCGCCGGCTGGCAGACCACGCAGGGGGTGATCACAGTTTCAAGGCTGGTGCCCTCGCGTGCCAGCATGTCAAGATGCGGGGTCTGGACATTGCGGCCGCGAAACCCATAGCAGTCGCTGCGTTGCTGATCGGCGGTGATGAACAGGATGTTCGGCCTGGAAGCGGATTCTTTCAACTGAAATCTCCATGTTACGGCGGGCAGGGCCCGGAATCGGCATTTTGTTTTGGTTCAGTCGGAGGGCTTGCCGCGTCTCAGCCAGCCCGAGGCGGCGAAGATCACGACAGAGAGGAACAGCAGCGCGGGCGAAACCACGCCGTGAAACAGGAAGTAAGGGTCGCCGCCCGAAGCCTCGAAGGCATTGCGGATGGTGGATTCCAGCGGCAGCGCCAAGATATAGGCGATGACGAAAGGCAGGATCGGAACATGTGCCCAACGCATCAGGTATCCGATGAATCCGAAGACCAGCAGGATATAGACATCCACCATGCTGCCGCCCTCGACATAGACCGAAGTGATCGTCAGCAGCAGCACGACCGGCAACAGTATCTGGCGCGGCACCCGGATCAGGCCACCCAGAAGCCGCATGAACCAGGCTCCTGTCGTCCAGTTCAGCAGATTGCCCACGACCATCAGCGTAAACAGGCCAAAGGCGATCACCAGTTCGGGGTTCACCTGGTCCTGGGTAAAGCGGAAGACCGATGGGCCGGGGTTGAAGCCCCCGATGCTGTTCGCGGCCAGAATAATGAAAACGGCCGAGACATTGCCCGGAATCCCAAGGCTGAGGGCGGGGATCAGATTCGCGCCGGAGACCGCGGAATTTGCAGCCTCGCAAGAGGCGATGCCTTCTGGCGCGCCTTCACCAAAGGGCACGGCTCCCTTGTGGATCTTGCGTCCGGCGGTATAGCCCATGGCGGCAGCCAGGGTTGATCCGATGCCGGGCAGGGCGCCGATCAGGGTGCCAATGGTCATCGACATGCCGATGAAGGGCAGTAGCCGGATTCTTTCGGCGAGGCCGAGACTGTTGTCGCCGGTATCGCGGATGATTTCGGCCTGGCCGGTGGCGCGGGCATGGCGGCGCATCTCGGCAAGGCTGCCGAAAATCTCTCCGACCACAAGGATGCCGATGATCACGGCAATGGTGGGAAGCCCGGAGGCAAGGAAATCCATACCCAATGACAGGCGCGGATAGGGATCGGTTCCCGACCCCACCGAGGCCACCAGAAGACCAAGGCTGGCCGCCAGCAATCCCTTGAAGGCATCGCTGCCCACGACGACCGCCACGAAGGACAGCGACAGGATCATCAGCGACGCCTTTTCGGACAGGCCGAGGAACAACTCGATAGAAATGGCCAGAAAGGGGGCGCAGAGAAACAGCACGATGTCCGAGAAGGTGTCCCCCGTGACCGAGGCAAACTGCGCCACGCGCAGGGCCTTGCCGCCCTGTCCCTTTTGGGCCATGGGGTATCCGTCAAGCGTGGTCATGAATGCATCCGGCGTTCCCGGCGTATTGAAGAGAATGGCCGGAACCGCGCCACCGACCGTCGCACCCTTCATGATGCCGATCAGAAAGCCGATGACCGGCAGCAGGGCATCATGGGAAAAGCCGAAGCTGGAGATCAGCAGCGGCAAGGCAAGCGCCATTGCAAAGGGGCCGGACAATCCGGGCGTGGCGCCGATCAGCACACCGGTAAAGAACCCCGCGCTGACCATGAGCACAGGCCAGGACAGGACAAGCGGACCCAATGTCAGGGCAGGGTTGCCGGTCAGGGCCTCGATGACTCCGGCCAGCACATAGTCAAGCGCGCCCATCAGACGTCACCATTGGGCGGCAGCAACAGGTCGTCAAAAGGCAGACCATAGATGGCTGCGATTGCGACGGTTGCCAGAAGGGCGATGGCTGCGGCCCGCCGCGAGAAGCGATGACAGACCAGAGCGTGGAAGGAGAAGACAAGGAAAGTTCCACCGGTGACGAAGCCAGTATATTTCCACGGGAATTCATCGCGCAGAAGGGGATAGGATCGGTCTGCGCCAAGAAAGATCCGCACCAAGACAGGCCCGGTGACGAACATCAGGGCGATGCCGATCGTCAGGATCATCATCGTCAGCAAAAGAAATGCCGGATCGAGATTCGGCATCCTGTCCGCCTGCCGGCCGGCCCATCCGCGAAGGGCAATGATCAGGCTGGCCAGCAGGATGGCGATGCAGGAAAATGTCGGCAACATTGCATCGCCAATGCGGGTGACACGCCGCCAGACATCGATGACGCCGGTATCTATGTCGGCGGGAATCCACAGCCACAGGATGGCAAGCGACAGGATTACCCCGGTTGCACCCAATGCCATGTCGTGGGTGTTCTTTACTCTGCCCATGTCATCTGCCTCTTGTCTTGCAGGTCAGTCCGCCGTGGCCGACAAGAGCGCTTCGGCATCGGCGGCTTCACGTTCGACATAGGCGCGGGCATCGGCGCCAGCCTTGATTTTCTCGACGAACAGTTTGTTGATGAAGGTGTTGGCCTTGCTGCCCTCTTTTTGAACAGCCGTCGTGATGGCATCGGTCAGGGCCGTGGCGATCTCTTCGTCCAGACCCGCCGGAGCCACCGCCAGGAAAGTCGCGCCGAAATGAAAATCGACGCCGATATCCGAAAGCTCCTGTGCGTTCGGAGAGGCAATCAGCGGTACATCCTCGCCATTGACCAGATCGATCAGGTCCCCGGACAGGACACCGGATTTCTGCGGTCCCGCGACCCAACCGATATCGACATCCTCGGCATTGATGGCATTCAGGACATCCTGCCCGCCGTTGTAATTGGTGACGATATTGAAATCGACGTCATTCACCTTGCCCAGATAATAGGCGCCATCCGCCAGGCGCGGGGTCATGGTTCCGAATGATATCTCTTCGCCGGCCCTGGCTGCCTCGATGACATCTGAAAATGTGGTCCAGCCGCGCTCCGCTTTCGCGACCACCGCCATCTGGGTGCCGGCAAGCGTCGCCAGGAAATCGAAGTCATCCGGAGTATAGCCGGGGTTGCGGGCAGCCAGGATTCCATAGGCGAAAGTGTCGGTAATGCCAAAGCCGATGGTCAGCCCATCCGCCGGCGCGTTCTTCAACTCGCGAGCCATCACGCCGCCGCCTGCGCCCGGAACGTTCTCCGGGATCAGATTCCAGCCGCGCTCGGCCTGCACATCCTCGATGATCATCCGGGCCATGGTGTCCGACCCACCGCCCGCCTTGAAGGCGATCAGCACCTTGATCGGACCTGCGGGTGTCCACTCTGCATGGGCCACGGACCCCGAGAACAGTGCCGCGACGGCGGCAACGTAAAGTGTTTTCATCTTTTCCTCCCCAAGGGACAACCTGGTCGCCCCGCTTACATCATATGCGTCGAGAGATAGATGCAGAAATAGAAAGCTGATATGGAAGCTATACCTGTTTGGTTATAGGGAAATGCCATGCGACCACGTCAGTTGATCCAGTTCCTTGCGGTCTGTCGACTTGGTTCGATGTCCGCCGCGGCCAAGGAGTTGGGCATAGCGCAGCCGGCGCTGAGCAAGCAGATTTCCCAGCTGGAACACGAGTTGCAGGCGAAACTCTTCGAACGCCACTCACGCGGGGTGGCGCCGACCAAGGCCGGAGAGAAGCTGCGCGAGGAGGCGGCCGATCTGATCCGCCGTCTTGATTCGATCAAACACGCGATCCATGATGCCGACAACGAGGTTGCGGGCAGCGTCACCCTGGCCGTGATCACGTCTTTGGCGGCGGCGCTGGCGGTCGAGCTTTATCCGCGCGTAGAAAGACGCCATCCCAGGCTGTCACTGCATATCGTCGATCGCACATCGGATGGCGCGCGTGACGCATTGCTGCGACATGAGGTCGATCTGGCCATCATTCCCAATGTCGCAACCGATCTGCCCAAGGCCGCGTCAATCCCATTGTTCGAGGAGAGCTTTCAGTTCATCTCTCGTGCCAGTTCCTTCGCGCGGCCCAGATCGCTGACACTTGCCGAAGCCGCGGCCCAACCGCTGGTCCTGCCCTTTCATAGCCACGACTTGCGCCGCCGCATCGAGGAAACCGCGCGTGCGACCGGTGTCACCCTGAACGTCAAATATGAAACCAGCAGCATCAATGTCATCGGAAGACTGGTCGAAGAGGGGCTGGCCTGCAGTATCGTGCCGACGACCTTCTGGCTGGACAAGATCGGTGCGGGATTGATTGCGGCGCAGCAGCTGACATCGCCGGGAATCAGCCGCGTGCATTCACTATGCTGGATGGCGGACACGGCGATTTCTCCGGCTGTTTCGACCATGCGTGAGTTGATCCGCAGCGAGGTCGCGGCGATGCTGGCCGTGGGCAAGCTGTCCGGGGCGCCATCGTTTCAATAGAACTTCACATGTCAGATCGACAGGGCATGTCGGGAAACCGGCGTCGCGATCGATGATCCTATTCGCGAAGAGTTTGGCTCTGTTCCAGAAGCCAGTTCTTGAACAGCGTCGAAGCGCTTGACCTGGATGCTTCCCTGGGCAGGGCGATTTCGTACCAGACGCATCTGACCGAACGCGGATCCAGCCGGACCAGTTGGCCCGATGATATCTCGCGCTGGCAAAGGATGTCATCGGCAAGAATGATACCCTCGCCATCGATGGCGGCATCAATGGCCAGTGACAGGTCGGAATGGACTTTCCCGCTGCGCCAGCCGGCGCTGTCGGGTTCATGGGCCAGATACCATTTGTGCCAGGTCTCCTTGCCATTGTCATGGATCAGAAGGGCGCGGTCCCAGTCAATCTGATCATCACGGGATGCCAGACTGTCGCGCAGATCAGGTGCTGCGGCCGGATAGCCATCTATCGCGAACAGCCGGTCCTTCGTCACGCCGCTGCGGGGGATGCGGGTTTCGAAATGAATGAGCATATCGGCCTGGCCCTCTCCGATCTGGGCGGGGGTCCATGCAGGGCGCAGATCGACCTCGATGCGCGGGAAAAGGTCGCAGAATTCGGTGATGCGTTTGCGCAGCCACAGCGAGGCCAGCGCGGGCTCGGCGCTGACCACCAGCGTCCCCGACCGGGTCTTGCGCAGCAGGGTCTCGCTGGCATCGGTCAGGATTTGCAGCCCGCTGGCGATCTGGGGCAGCAGGTCACGCCCGTCTTCGCTCAACTCGACGCGATTGCCATATCTGATGAACAGATCGGTGCCGAACCATGCTTCCAGATTGCGAATATGCTGGCTGACGACGCTGTGACTGACGTTCAGCTCACTCGCGGCCTTGGCAAAGCTGCAATGGCGTGCGGCGGCTTCGAAAACACGCAGGGCGTTCAGATGGCGAAGGGGGTTCTTCATTGATCCAGCGTAGGCAAAACCTTCGCTGAGAGCAAGTTAAACGCGTTTTTCAGAACGGTTCACGCCAGCTAGCGTCAGATCAGAACAATGGAATCTACTGACGAACAGGAATCCTCATGGCCCAGATCACGTTCTCCGCCGACCCGAACGCGTCGCTTAGCGTGACGGATTTGCACAAGTCATTCGGGACGGTGGAAGTGCTGAAAGGGGTCTCGCTGAAGGCGCGGGAAGGCGATGTGATCTCATTGCTGGGGTCGTCGGGTTCGGGGAAAAGCACCTTTCTGCGTTGCATCAACCTGCTTGAGACGCCGACATCGGGCCAGATCCTGGTGCATGGCGAAGAGATCAGGATGAAGAAGGATCGCCATGGTGATTCCAGCCCTGCGGATCCACGCCAGGTCGAGCGGATCCGCGCGCGTCTGGCCATGGTGTTCCAGTCCTTCAACCTGTGGTCGCATATGACCGTACTGGAAAATGTCATCGCGGGGCCGATACATGTTCTGAAACAGCCGCGCGCCGAGGCGATCGAACATGCCAAGGAAATGCTGGCGCGGGTCGGCATGTATGAGCGCCGCGACTATTATCCCACACATATTTCGGGCGGCCAGCAGCAGCGCGCGGCAATCGCCCGTGCGCTGGCGATGAAGCCGGAGGTCATGCTGTTTGACGAGCCGACCTCGGCGCTGGACCCCGAACTTGTCGGCGAGGTTCTCAAGGTGATCCGCTCGCTGGCCGAGGAAGGCCGGACGATGATCGTGGTGACCCATGAAATGGGTTTTGCGCGCGATGTTTCTTCCGAGGTGATCTTTCTGCACCAGGGGCTGATCGAAGAGCAGGGCGACCCCGACCGCATGTTCACCGCGCCGGAAACGACCCGCTTCCGGGAGTTCCTGTCGAACACGCGCCAGTGACCGCGCCCGGTCAGAAATCTGCAACAAGTTCAGACAACTCAGGTCCGGACAAGGGAGAACAAGATGAAACAGAAAATCGTTGCAACCGCCTTTGCCGCCATGACGCTGATGGGGGGCATGGCTTCGGCCGAGGTCCTGCGCATCGGCGTCGAGGGCGCCTATCCGCCCTTTTCACAGAAGGAGGCCGATGGAACGCTGACGGGCTTTGACATTGATATCGCCCTGGCGCTCTGCGCCCAGATGGATCGCGAATGCGAATTGGTCGAGCAGGAATGGGACGGGATGATCCCGGCGCTGATCGCCCGGAAATATGATGCCATCGTGGCGTCCCTGTCGATCACCGAGGACCGCAAGAAGCAGGTCGATTTTTCCGAGAAATACTACTTTACCCCCTCGCGCTTCATCGCGAAGGAAGGTGCGGACTTCGAATTGACGCCCGAGGGAACCAAGGGGCTGAAGATCGGCGTGTTGCGCGGTACCACTCTGCAATGCCATGTCGAAAAGGCTTTTCCCGATGCGGATCTGCGCCTTTACAACACGCAAGAGGATGTCTTTGCCGACCTTGCCACCGGGCGGCTGGATCTGCAGCTGAACAACACGCTTGGCGCGATGGACGGTTTCCTGAACACCGAACAGGGCGAGGGTTTCGCCTTCTATGGCGATGATGTGGATGATCCGGAATGTCTTGGCGAAGGCATGGGCATCGCCGTGCGCAAGGGTGATCCGCTGGCCGATGAGTTCAGCGCCGCGATCAGGGCCATTCGCGAAGATGGCACCTATGCCGGGATCAACGACAAGTATTTCGACGTCGATATCTACGGCAAGTGATCCCCTGACATGATTTGCAGCGGGACCGGCCCTTCGGGTCGGAACCGCCCTTCATCCCCTTCACTGACGGACCAATGCGCATGGATGTGATTTTCGAGTACAGACAGATATTGATCGAGGGCACGCTGGTCACGATCTCGCTGGCGATCCTGTCTCTGCTGTTATCCGTTGTGCTGGGGCTGATAGGTGCCTTTGCCAAACTGTCGCCGTCGCGTGCAATTCGGCGGGCGGGCAATGCCTATACCACCTTTGTGCGCAGCGTGCCTGATCTTGTGCTGATGATGCTGATCTTCTTTGGCGGTCAGACATTCGTGACGCAGATCGGCGCGGTCACCGGTCTTTGGGGCTATGTCGAGATCAACCAGTTCGTCGCCGGGGTGGTGACGCTGGGGTTCATCTTTGGCGCCTATATGTCCGAGACATTTCGTGGCGCGATCCTCGCAATCCCGCGCGGGCAGATCGAGGCGGCCATGGCGGTGGGCATGGCACCCTGGCAGATCTTTCGCATCGTGACATGGCCGCAAATGGTGCGTTTTGCCCTGCCAAGTTTCACCAACAACTGGCTGGTGCTGGTAAAGTCGACGGCCCTCGTTTCGGTCATCGGCCTGCATGATCTGGTCTGGAATGCCTTTTCCGCAGGCCGGTCAACACATCAGCTGTTCAGCTTCATGATCACCGTCATGGTCATCTATCTGGTCATCACCGGCATTTCCGATCTGCTCTTGCGCAGGATCGACCGGAAATATTCGGCCGGCGTGAGGAGAGCCTAGAAATGGAAACCGAACGCAGC
>NZ_CP067131.1:300000-449297 GCF_028553745.1 Paracoccus seriniphilus | reverse complement strand
GGCATGCCTGCATTCAAGGACGTTGATTATTGCTCTCTTTGCTTTTACGCCGAATTTGCGCTTTTGGCAAAAGCAGTTTTTAATGGTTTTCATTCCACGTTCCCTGGCCGCCAAAGTCCAGCAATTACTGGAAAAATGGCCGGTCGGCAGAAAACACGCCAGATCCACATCGGGCACAACGGATTCGGGGACATTTCGGGCGGCTTGATCGCCGATTAGGGGACATCTCTGGGCAATAAGGTGACAGATTGGATGTCCCCCTATACCAATGATACCCTTTTCTTTCTTTGAAATCGGCCATGAGTGTCACATTCAGCCGAAAGCCCTTGACAGAATCGCCCGTTAGGACGCTAATGCGGGACAGGAAGCGAAAAGCGTTTGGGTGAATGCCTCGGAAAGGGCATAAGGGGCAGGATCAAGTCCCTTCGAACACCCGGACAATAAGGTTGCACAAGCGACCCAGGGGCAGAGGGCCGGGCCACCGGTCAGCAGGAGCAGTCATGCAGGTGATCCGACCTGTCGGCCGTGAGGCCGCATCAAAGAAATATGACCTGCTGTCAGCGATGATGGCATATGCGCTTGCTGGCGACCAGAACAGACAACGCCTGATTCTGCGGCTGATGGCCTTGATCACCACACGCTACAACTGGCAACGCAACGAGTTGGTCATGGGGCAGAAGGAAATTGCCCGTCTCTGGTCCGTCGATGAGCGCACGGTGAAACGCGACATGGCGCGGCTTCGCGGTCTGGGCTGGATCGAGGTCAAACGCGCAGGTGTGCGGGGCAGGGTGACCATGTATGGTCTGGATATTGAACGGATCATGCTGGATACCCGACCTGCCTGGCCGAATATCGGGGATGATTTCATCGCCCGGCTTGACGGTCCCGTCGCGCCCGCCGACACCAAGGTCGTGCCATTTCGCCGTCCCGAGCAGATTTCCGCTGACGGGCTGTGGGGTGCCGCCTGCGAATATCTGGCCGGGGAAGACCCGGCCCTTTTCGATGCCTGGATCGCGGGACTGGCCGATGGCGGACTGGAAGATGGATGTCAGACCCTGCTTGCACCCAGCAAGTTTCACGCAACCTATGTTCGGACTCATCTTCTGAAACGTCTGCAGATGACGTTGCGACGTCTCGACGGTTCGGTTTCAGCGGTCCGGATCCAGTGCAAGACGCTTTAGGGCCCGCATCGATACTGTAACAAATTGCCGCCCCACTGCGAAGTGAACGATATCCTGCCACATTTCGCATGTGGCGCCATATATTGCAGGAAGGCTACAAAGCAGTGTCGCGCCCAATATTGTTCATCATCCTAGCCACCACGGTTGTCCTTGCCTGGCTTGCCATCCCCACAGATCAGCTTGGGCTGGACTGGCTGCGCGATCAGGTTGCCAGCATTCGCGACATGATCCATGCCTATCCCCTGGCATCCTGGGGCGTTTTCTTTGCGGCCTACATCGCTGTAGCCGCGCTGTCATTGCCCATAGCTGTCTGGCTGACGCTTGGGGCAGGGGCCTTGTTCGGTTTCTGGCAGGGCCTGCTGCTGGTCTCATTTGCCGCCAGCATCGGGGCAACCTTTGCCTTTCTGGCGTCGCGTTACCTGTTGCGGGACTGGGTGCAATCCCGGCTGGGAAACCGTGCGCAGGTCATCCGTGACGGGCTTGACCGGGATGGTGCGTTCTATTTGTTCTCTCTGCGCCTCGTGCCGGTGTTTCCGTTCTTCATCATCAATCTGCTGATGGGGCTGACCGCCCTGCCGGCCCTGAGGTTCTATATCGTCAGCCAGATCGGCATGCTGCCTGCGACCGCGCTTTACGTGAATGCCGGGACGCAGATAGGACAGCTTGAATCCCTGTCGGGCATCTTGTCGCGCGAGGTTTTGATCTCGCTTGGCCTGCTTGCAGTATTTCCCTGGGTGATCCGCCTGGTTCAGCAAAGGTTGCGCCGCCGTCGCGCCTATGCCGGTTTCACGCGCCCGCGCCAATTTGATCGTAATCTCATC
The DNA here is from genome assembly GCF_028553745.1 of Paracoccus seriniphilus. NCBI lineage: Bacteria > Pseudomonadati > Pseudomonadota > Alphaproteobacteria > Rhodobacterales > Paracoccaceae > Paracoccus > Paracoccus seriniphilus. The sequence continues at coordinate 447,295 of NZ_CP067131.1, read as the reverse complement.
GTCGTCGGGGCAGGGGCGGCAGGTCTGGTGTCGGCCTATATTGCCGCAGCCACCAAGGCCAAGGTTACCCTGGTCGAGGCCGGAGAGATGGGCGGGGATTGCCTGAACACCGGATGCGTGCCCTCCAAGGCGTTGATCCGCAGTGCGGAACTGGCTCATGAGATGCGCCACGCCGACCGTTTCGGTCTGGAGCCACATCAGCCAGAGATCGTGTTTCGCAAGGTGATGCAGCGCGTTCACGATATTATCGCCGCCATTGCGCCCCATGATAGTGTCGAGCGCTACGAGAGCCTGGGCGTCGAGGTGCTGCGGGGTTATGCACGGCTGGTTGATCCCTGGACCGTAGAGATCGCCAAACATGACGGCAGCGTTCAGCGGCTGACGACAAGATCCATCATCATTGCCACCGGCGCGCAGGCTGTCATGCCTCCTTTGCCAGGATTGTCCGAGGTTGGTGCCTTGACCTCGGACACGATGTGGGAGGCCCTGCGCGATCGCGATCATGCACCCGGGCGACTGGTCGTTCTGGGCGGCGGGCCGATCGGTTCGGAACTGGCGCAGGCCTTCGCACGACTGGGGTCGCATGTAATCCAGATCGAGGCCGGAGATCGCCTGCTGGCCAAGGAGGATCCCGAAGTTTCGGATCTGTTGCGTGCCGCACTTAAATCCGAGGGTGTCGAGATTCTGACAGGGCAGGCGGCTACCGCCGCGGGGGTTGCCTCAGATGGCACGAAGTGGATCACCGTCGGGAATGGCGTGGATGCACGGAGGATCGAGTTCGATGAAATCATCGTTGCCGTCGGACGCGCACCACGCCTGAAGGGCTTCGGGTTGGAGGAGATGGGCGTCAGGGTTTCGCGCGTGGTCGAGACGAATGAATATCTCGAGACCGTCTTTCCAAATATCCTCGCGGCAGGGGATGTCGCCGGACCATATCAGTTCACCCACACGGCCGGCCACCAGGCATGGTTCGCCGCAGTGAATGCACTGTTTGGCAATATCCGGCGCTTCAAGGCGGATTACCGGGTCATCCCCTGGGCCACCTTTACCTCGCCCCAGGTTGCGCGGGTCGGCCTGTCGGAAACCGAAGCTGCCGAGCAGGGCATCCCGGTCGAAGTCACGCGCTATTCACTGGAGGAACTGGACCGCGCCATTGCTGACAGCCAGACTTCGGGTTTCGTCAAGGTGTTGACCCAGCCGGGCAAGGACAGGATCCTCGGGGTGACAATTGTCGGCGCTCAGGCCGCGGAACTGATCGCCGAATTTGTCCTGGCGATGAAATATGGTCTCGGGCTAGGGAAGGTTCTGGGAACGATCCATGTCTATCCGACGATGGCCGAAGCGAACAAATATGTTTCGGGCGAGTGGCGGCGCAATCATGTCAATGCGACCATGCTGTCTGTCGTCGAGCGTTTTCACGCATGGAGGCGAGGATGATCGACGCAAGGATTCTGCCGCTTCAGCGTGCCGTGCTGCAACCCGTCGGGTTCAGGCTAAAGAACCTGGGCATTCACGCCGACTGGGTGTCATTGGCCGGATTTGCCATTGGGGTTGGTGCATTTGTCGCGATTGCACTCGGGCAGACGGCGCTTGGCCTGGTCCTCATCCTGCTGAACCGCTTTTTCGACGGTCTTGACGGCGCGGTTGCGCGGGCGGCGACCCCTTCGGATCGGGGCGCATTTCTGGATATTGCGCTGGATTTCTTTTTCTATGCGCTGGTGCCCCTGGGCTTCGCGCTTCAAGATCCTCAGGTAAACGGATTGCCCGCCGCCCTGTTGATTACCTCCTTCGTGGGAAGCGGGTCGTCATTTCTGGCCTTTGCCGCGATTGCCGCGCGACGCGGGCTGACCTCGGCTCACTATCCGACGAAAGGCATCTATTATCTGGGGGGGCTGACCGAAGGGTTTGAGACCATCCTGCTGTTTGTCGCCATGTGCCTGTGGCCTGCGCAGTTTCCGCTCTTCGCAGCGATCTTTGCCGGGGCCTGCATGTTGACGACCCTGCTCCGATGGCGGCAGGGCTGGTTGGCATTCCAGAACAACGACGAGCCAGAACCATGAATTGCAAAGAGGTTCCGGGGCGACCCGCCCCTTTGCCTCCTATTGTCCTTATGAATGCCGCCAATAGGAGGCAGAGTGGAGCTGCTTCACTTTTGTTCCGGTTTTCTGCGAGCAATGCTCGCCATAGAGGAGACCGGACATGGCACCCAAACACAGTGACGATTTCAAACGCGAAGCGGTTCGGATCGCGACAAGCAGCGGGCTGACGCGTCGGATCTACAGCGCCCCGAGTGCCGATCTGGCCGAGGCCGAGCTCGATGCCTTCGAGGAGAAATGCGCCGGGAATGGTTTTCAGCCCGCAACCAGTTCGCCATACGACCCGTCTTAAGGACGACACAGACAAAATGCTCCATCTCCGCGGACAAAGCGCGTGCAAGGGCATCCGCCTTGTCATCCGGGTCGTCCCTTCGTCGGTCGCTACAGCTTGGCAACTGGTCCGAAACCTCGCGACCATCTCTGAGGCGCAGGTGATGTCCAGATCTATTGCTGGGGCCGGATTTTCGGGCTGCCGTTCTGAACGGCCCGGAAACCTGCGCGTATGATTGCCACCAGAGTAATGGCGGTCAATGCCCAGAAGAACCAAGTGATCGGACCCCGGACCAGGATTGCCGGACTCCCCCCCGACATCAGCATGGCCTGCCGGAAATTGTCCTCTAGCAACGGGCCGAGGATAAACGCGATCAGGAAGGGCGAAGCCGGAACATGATAGCGCATCATCAGAAATCCGAGCCATCCCATCACGAACATGACGCCTACGTCGAACAGGTTGTTGTTGACTGCAAAGACGCCATAGATGCAAAGGATCAGCACGCCGGGGATCAGCAATCTGCGCGGGATATCGGCCACATATTTGAACCCCTTGATTGCTGCGGATCCGATCACGAACAGAAGGAACGAACTGAGGATCAGGCCGATGAACAATCCATAGATGATGTCGATATTGGTCACGAACATCATCGGACCGGGCTGCAAACCATGCACCATGAAGGCGCCGATGATAATGGCCGTGATCACGTCGCCCGGCACCCCCAGTGCCAGCAAGGGGATCAGCGTGGCACCCGCAACGCCGTTGTTGCCAGCCTCGGCAGCGGCCACGCCTTCAACCTCGCCCTTGCCGAAATTGTCCTTGTTCTTCGACGTTCGGCGGGCTTCGGAATAGGACAGAAAGGCCGAAGGTGCCGCGCCGATGCCGGGAATGGATCCCAGAACAACGCCGATCACGCTGCCCCGGACGATGGATCTGAAGGAGCGGCGGTAATCGGCGAATGTGACCCAGTTCTTGCCCAGACTGCGAGCCTTGCCCAGATGGCCCGTCGGGTTCAGCACCATGGCCAGAACTTCGGGGATGGCGAACAGGCCAATCAGCACTGCAATGAAATTCAGCCCTCCCATCATGTTCGGGTCACCGAAGGTGAAGCGGTTTGTCCCATAGACCAGGTCCAGCCCGATAGTTGCGAGCAACAGACCCAACAGGGCCGACAGGGCGCCTCGCAACAGGCTTTCTCCAGAGACGCCCGCAATGATGGTCAGCGAGAACAGGATCAGGGTAAAGAATTCGGGCGGTCCGAAGTTCATAGCGAAAGAGGCCAGCCATCCCGCGAACAGGACCAGTGCCAGATTCGAGATCAGATCGGCCGTGCATGAGGCCCAAAGAGCCATGCCAAGGGCGCGCCCGGCCTCTCCGCGTTCGGCCATGGGATATCCGTCCAGGATGGTGGCCGAGGATGCCGGTGTGCCGGGGGTCTTGATCAGGATGGCTGGAATCGAGCCACCGAAAATTCCGCCCTTGTAGACGCCCAGCAACAAGAGAAGCGCAGGAATGGTGGGCATGGCGAATGTGAAAGGCAGCGTCAGGGCCACCGCCATGGTTGCCGACATGCCCGGAATGGCACCGCCGATGACGCCGACCACGACACCTATTGCAAGGGACATCACCGCCTGGAGATTTCCGACGAGCGCAAGGCCCGCCATCACGCTGTCGATTGCATTCATGGCAGCCTCACCAGATTTCCTTGCGGGATAGCAACGCTGGCGACATGGGCAAAGAATGCATAGAGCGCCAACGGCAGTAGAATGCCGCAGATCACGGCGGCAACCGGATGGCGGGTGCGCACCAGCGCTGCAGTCGCGATGAAGGCAGCCATGCTCATCCAGACCATGCCGATACTGGCCGTGCCGAGAGTGATGATCAGCATGATCAGCGTCATGATCGCCAGCCGGATGCCGGCCTGCCGTGGATCGCGAACCGGCTCGTCAAATCGTGGCCCGTCCTTCGCCTCGCGAAATGCGGCCAGCACCAGCCCGACACCCACCAATCCGGTCAGGCCCGAAAGGACATAGGGCCAGAAGGTCGGGGACAGAACGATGTTTCGGACATTGCTGGGTGACGTGACCCAGTTCGGGATCGCGATCAACAGCAGAAATGCAGATGCCACGATGGCCGTCAGGCCCAGGCGCATCTGTATGGTATAAGCGTTCACAGCATCCTCCCCGATGCTGAAGGCGCCGCAACAGCACGCTGTGCGGCGCTTTCGAAATGGATTGAAGCGCGATCAGCCTTCGATCCGCATGCCCAATTCCTCGGCAAGGGCGCGGAACGTGTTGTATTGCCCTTCGATGAAGGCACTGGCTTCCTCGGGGCTCATCAGATCAACGATCGAGCCAAAGGATTCCATGCTGTCTACAAAGCCCGGATCGGCAGTGGCCTCTGCCATCCACACGCCCCATTTGTCGGCGATGTCATCAGGAAGCTCCCTGGGGCCCGCGATTCCGGTCCAGCCGACCAGCTGCTGCAATGCCGGTTTGCCCAGATCCACTGCCGTGGGCGCATCAAAACCCGCCAATGGCTCGGCAGTGGTCACAAGGATCGGTTTCAACTGGCCATTGACCACGAAACCGGCCAGCGCCGAGGAGTTGGTGCAGACGAATGTCGTGGTCCCGTTCAACACGGCCGTCGCGGCCGCTCCGCCGCCTTTCTGGGGAATATGCGTGACCCTGTTCAACGGATCCTCGACGCCAAATTCGTCCAGAACCATGACCGCGGCGATATGCAGCAAGGTGCCGACTCCCGAGGAACTGTAGGAGACATTGCCCTCATCGACCATGGCCACCAGATCGTCGATCGACTCGATTCCGGAATCCGGGCGGACGGCACAGACCACCGGGTTGATCTCGTAAACGGTGACGAACCGGAAGTCGTCGATGCCATAGGGCAGAGTAGCTTTCATGGCCGGACTGACCGTATGTGAGCCAACGCGCGCAAACAGCATCTTGTAGCCGTCGGGCTTGGCATTCTGGACCGAGACCGAACCCGTGGCACCTCCGGCGCCCGTGACATTGGACATGACAAGCGGTTGGCCAACGGCATCGCCCAATGGTTTGGCGATGGTGCGGGCCGAAATGTCGGTGGCACCACCGGCCCCGAAGGGGATGACCATGGTGATGGGGCGTTCAGGGTATTCTGCCAAGGCGGCAGTCGCCGCGAAAGTCAGAGGGATCGCGCTGGCGATGGCTAGGGCTTTCGATCTCATTCATTCCTCCCAGGAAATACGCTGCATGTCTGGCCGGATGGCAGGATTGATCCATGCAGTTTCTTATTATCCGGAAACTATAGGAAGAAGGTAAGCTTACAAGAAGAAATAATATATTACCTTTCATGTAAGTAAAAATGACAGTAATTTTCCAGGGAAGTTGTGGGCGAGGTGCTGCTTTGATGACGCGCCCTTGTGGTTTCTGAAGGCCAGACTGCCGCGGTGCGGCGAAATATGACCGAAATTTGTCCGCAATGCGGGGAAGATGTTTGTTGCGGGAGATGTAGAGGCATTTTTATGTAAGATAGAATTACAATAATGGTTAGAAATTGAAGTCTTTTGTTAGAAAATAAGGGATATATAAGTTGACCGGTGATTGAATTGTTGGGAATGCCAAGTTGTCCGAGCGTAGTGAAAAGCTGGAAGTTTCCGTATGGCGTGGTCAACACGACAGGGGCTTTTACGAAACCTTCGAGGTTCCGGCCTATGACAATCAGACCATTCTGGATGTTGTCAGCTGGATCCAGCAGAATGCCGATCCAACGCTGACCTATCGCTTTGCCTGCCGTGTCGGAATGTGCGGCTCTTGCGCGATGATGGTGAACGGGACGCCGCGCTGGACCTGTCGCACCCATGTGAAAAAGGTGTTGAAAGACAACAGGATCAAGGTTGCGCCGCTGCGCAATCTGCCGGTCATCAAGGATCTTGTCACCGATATGGATCCGTTCTTCGACAAATGGGTCAAGGCCGGTGGACAACACAGGCCGACGCGGTCGCGCCATGATCCGATCGAGGAAATTCGTCCCTCCAGCACCGGGCGCGTGGCAGCGGATGCAGGGATCGAATGTATCAACTGTTCGGTGTGCTATGCGGCCTGCGATACCGTCAGCGCCAATGAAGATTACCTTGGTCCCGCTGCGCTGCAACGTGCCTGGACGATCGTGAACGATGAAAAGCATGGGGCCCGGCAAGAGGTTCTGGATGCGGTATCTGCCAGCGGGGGCTGCCACAACTGTCATTCGATGGGAAATTGCACGGCTTGTTGCCCCAACGGGCTGGATCCGCTGTCGGCGATTGCCGGGCTGAAGCGCGCGACCATGCGCAACTATCTGAAAAGAGGCCGCTGATGCTGGATATCCGACTCTATATGGCGCAACGGCTCAGTGCGATGGTCATGGTGCCATTCGTTTTCGTGCATCTGGGCGTGATGGTCTATGCAATCCAGGGCGGGTTGAGCGCGGCGGAAATTCTGGGACGCACGCAGGGATCTCTGTTCTGGTTCCTGTTTTACGGCATGTTTGTCGCCGCCGTATCGCTGCATGCGGCGATCGGATTGCGCGTCATTGTCCATGAGGTCAGCGGGCTGCGCGGATTGTCTCTGTCGGCGCTGACCTGGGGCGGCTTTGCGATCTTCTTTTTTCTGGGGGCACGGGCCGTTACGGCCGTGACGATGATCTGATGCGCAGCTATCGCAATCATCCGCTTTGGTTCGCCTTTTTCCTGCATCGTGTTTCGGGGCTGGCGTTGGCGTTGTTTCTGCCGGTACATTTTTATGTGCTGGGCATGAGCATCCGATCTCCGCAGGCGCTGGACGGGTTTCTGAATTGGGCGGAACTGCCGCTGGTCAAATTCGCGGAATTCGGGCTGGTCTTCCTGCTGGCGGTGCATTTCTTCGGCGGGCTGCGCCTGTTGGCGCTGGAGTTCCTGCCCTGGTCGGCGCCGCAGAAATCACTGGCCGCCGGCGCTGTGGCAGGGGCCTTCTTCATTTCCGGCATATTTCTGTTGAATGCGGTGTAAGCCATGCCTTTGAAAATCGAAATCGACCGCCACGATACCGACATTCTGATCCTTGGCTCTGGCGGTGCGGGGTTGTTTGCGGCTTTGCATGCCCAGAGATCGGCGCCGCCCGGGACACGTGTGACCATTGCGGTCAAGGGGCTGATCGGCAAATGCGGCTGCACCCGGATGGTGCAGGGCGGCTATAATGTGGCGCTTGGCCGGGGTGACAGCGTCGAGCGCCACTTCATGGATACGATTCACGGCGGCAAGTGGCTGCCTGATCAGGACATGGCCTGGAGGCTGTGCGAGCAGGCCGTTGTCCGGGTGCGCGAGCTGGAAAACGAGGTCGGCTGTTTCTTCGACCGCGAGGCCGATGGACAGCTGCATCACAAGGCCTTTGCCGGGCAAACTGCCGACAGGACCGTGCACAAGGGTGATCTGACCGGAATCGAGATCATCAATCGCCTGATGGAGCAGGTGCTGTCTCGTCCGATTGAAAAGCTGCAGGAACATCGTGCGATCGGGTTGATCCCGACGGCCGATGGCTCCGCCTTGGCGGGGGTTCTGTTCATCGACATGCGCAGCGGCACCTTCCGCTTCGTGCGTGCAAAGACAGTGATGATGGGGACAGGCGGCGGTCCGACCATGTACAAATATCACACGCCATCGGGTGACAAGACCATGGACGGTCTGGCCATGGCCCTGCGCCTTGGGCTGCCCCTGCGCGACATGGAGATGGTTCAGTTCCACCCGACCGGTCTGCTTGCCGGAGAGTATACCCGCATGACCGGCACGGTTCTCGAGGAAGGGCTGCGCGGGGCAGGCGGGCAATTGCTGAATGCGCGCGGCGACCGGTTCATGTTCGACTATGACCCTCGCGGCGAACGCGCGACCCGCGATGTGGTCAGCCGGGGGATCTATGCCGAGATGCGCAAGAACAATGACCCCGACCAGGTGGGCATGTTCATTTCCATGGCGCATCTGGGGCCAGACAATGTCCGCAAGAAATTCAACGGGATGGTGAAACGCTGTGAAGACAGCGGCTTCGATCTGGCCGCCGGCAAGGTCGAGGTCGTGCCGACGGCGCATTACTTCATGGGCGGCGTGGTCGTTGATCCTGACACCCGAACCGCGATCGAAGGCCTGTATGTCGCTGGCGAGGATGCGGGCGGGGCGCATGGATCAAACCGACTGGGCGGCAATGGTGTTGCCAATTCCACCGTCTATGGCGGCGTTGCGGGCGATGTCATGGGCATGGATATCCGCGCCATGACCAGCCTGCGCGACCCTGATGAAGCGGTGCTGGCGGCCGAGGTCGACCGGGCGCTGCGGCCGTTGGGGAAAAAGCCCGGCCATGTCCTGAGCCTGCGATCACGATTGCAGGAAGCGATGTGGGAGGATGTCGGCGTGATGCGCACCGGCCCCGGCATGGAGCGCGGCCTGAAACGCATTGACGAAATTCGCGCCGAACTGCTGGAAACCGGGGTGGATGCCTCGAATCTCGCCTTCAATCTGACCTGGCATGACTGGCTGAACATGGCTTCTCTGACCGAGGTTTCCGAGGTCATCACCAAGGCGGGCATCGCCCGTGAGAACTCTCGCGGGGCGCATTTCCGCGAGGACTTCCCCGAGGCGGGGGCGCTTGAAGAGTCCTATTTCACCATGGCGCGTCAGCAGAATGGCGTCATCGAGGTCGAAAGAAGCCCCGTCCGCTTCACCATCGTCCGACCGGGCGAAACCATCCTGCCGGAAGGCGAACCCGAAACACTGGTGGCACAAGCATGATTTCCATTGATCTGATCCAGAAGACGGCCCGATCCCTGATGGACAAGGCCGCCATCGAGATCCCCGAGGATTATCTTGAGGGGTTGCAGGCTGCGGCCGAAACCGAAGACGGCGATCTGTCCTCATTCGTATTGCAGGCCATGCTGGACAACTATGTCGCGGCCAAGGAGGACCGTCGCGCCATGTGCGGTGATACCGGCGTGCCGCGCTGGTTCATCAAGATGGGGAATGACGCCAGGATCGAGGGCGGCATGTTCGCGCTGGAAACGGCCCTGCGCCGCGCGACGGCTGAAGCTACAAATGGTGTTCCCTTGCGTCCCAACCGGGTTCACCCGCTGTGGCGCACCGATCACAACAACAATGTCGGCATCGGCGCCCCCGAGATCGAATACGGTTTCGAACCCGAAGGGGATTGGGTCGATCTGATCACGGTTCACAAGGGCGGGTTGTTCGGCACCGATTACCGGATGTTGTTCCCCTCGGATGGCATCGAGGGGATCAAGCGCTTCTATCTGGACAGCCTCGTCGCCTTTGGCAAGCGCGGCCTGGCCTGTCAGCCCGCGATCATCGGTATTGGACTGGGCGGGTCGAAGGACACCTGCATGGTCTTGGGAAAACGTGCGGCGGTCCTGCGCACGGTGGGCAGCCGCAATTCCGACCCAGGCATCGCCCAACTGGAGGATGAGCTGAAAGAACTTGGCAATTCCATAGGAATGGGCGCGATGGGTTTCGTGGGCAAGAACATGGTGATCGACTGCAATATCGAGGTTGGTTACTGTCATACGGGCGGCATGCAGATGTCTGTCCACGCCTTCTGCCTGTCATCACGCCGCGCGGTGGCCCGCCTGTATCCCGACGGGCGCGTCGAATATCGCACCGACCCTGATTGGTTCACCCCCTATCAGCGACGTGAAACCGTGGAATGGGAACCCGCACTGGAGGATGCCGGATGAAACCGCGCGAAGTCGTTTTGAGCACCACCCCATCAGCGGAAAATATCGCCAAGCTGCGATTGGGTGATATCGTCTATCTTGACGGTCTGATGTATACGGCGCGCGAAGGTGTCTACATGCGCGCGCTGGAACAGCAGGCAAATATTCCCATGGAACTTCCTTCGCAAAGCGCGGCCAATTTCCATTGTTCGCCCGCGGCCAATATCCGTGCAGATGGCACCTTTGATCTGGGGGCCGTTACGGCGACAGCCTCCTTCCGCTTTGCCAAATGGTTGCCGGAATGGATTGCCAAGACCGGCGCCAAGCTGATCATCGGCAAGGGCGGCATGTCTTCAAAGGATTACAGAAGCTATTTCGTGCCCAATGGCGCGGTCTACCTCTCGACCGTCGGCTATGGCACCGGCGCGCTATTGGGGCGCGGCGTCGAAAATGTCGAGGCGGTTCACTGGCATGAGGAACTGGGACTGGCGCAGGCCATGTGGGTCATTCGCTGCAGGCATATGGGACCGTTCATCGTCGCTTCGGATATGGAGGGAAACTGCCTGTTCGAGCGCGAGAATGAGAAGATCAGCAAGAACCTGGATCGGATCTATGAAGGCACGCGCCCCGCAGTGCTGAAGCGCTTCGGGGAAACCGATGACCGCTCTGAAGAGCTGATCGGCTGACCCGGCGTCTGGCCCGGCCGAACTGGCAACCTGCCATCAGGACAAGGCTGCCAGTTGGGGTGCCTTTATCGGGTTTCCATGGGCGCGGCGATATCTCGGCCCGAGTCTCGCAGCAGGCGCATGGAGTTGAGCGTGACCAGCACGGTCGCGCCGGTATCGGCCATGATCGCGGGCCAGAGGCCGGTCAGCCCGGCTATCGTGGTGATCAGAAAGACCAGTTTCAATCCAAGGGCAATCGCGACATTCTGCCGGATCACCCGCATCGTTGCACGTGCCTTCGCGATCATGCGCGGCAGGTCACTGATCCGGTTGCTCATCAGAACAGCATCGGCGGCCTCCATCGCGACATCGGTTCCCGAGCCGATCGCGATCCCGACCTGTGCGGCGGCAAGGGCAGGGGCATCATTGACGCCGTCGCCGACCATGGTCACGATGTCTGATTGCGCCATGGCAGCGACAATCCCTGCCTTGTCTTGTGGCAGCATGCCGGCCTGAAATGCCATTCCCAGGGGGGTGGCAAGGGCGCGGGCCGTACCTTCATTGTCTCCGGTCAGCATCAGCGATGACATGCCTTGGGCCTTCAGGGCCTGCACGGCCTTTGCGGCCTCGGGGCGGGCTTCGTCGCGCAGGGCGATCAGTCCGATCATCATGCCGTCGGCACAGATGACCGACAGCGTCTTGCCCTCGGCCTTCAGGCGGGACATCTGCGTCTCTGCGTCAGCATCGGCCTTGTCCTGCAGCGGGGCGTGATCGGGCGCGCCGACATAAATCTGCATGACCCCGACCACGGCCCTCATGCCTTGGCCCGGCAGGATGGTAACCTCCCTTGCGTCCAGGCGATTCACCCCTTGTTGATCCGCATGGGCCACCACGGCCATGGCCAGCGGGTGCGAGCTCTCTCTTTCCACGGCGGCGGCGATGGCCAGCGTGTCGTAACTGCCCGCCGACAGATCGATGAAATCCGTCACGACGGGCTTGCCCGATGTCAGGGTTCCGGTCTTGTCGAAAACCACGCGATTGCTGTGGGCCAAGGACTCCAGCACGGCGCCGCCTTTGATCAGCATGCCGTGGCGTGCCGATGCCGCCAGACTGGCCGCGATGGCCGCCGGGACAGAGATCACCAGCGCGCAGGGACAGCCGATCAGCAAGAGCGCCAGCCCACGATAGATCCAGTCATCCCAGGCCAGGCCCAGAAAGAGCGGGGGCGTGATGGCGACCAGCGCAGAGACGGCAATCACGATGGGCATATAGATGCGCGAGAAGCGGTCGATGAACCTCTCGGTCGGAGCCTTGGCGGCCTGGGCCTCTTCGACCAGGGCGATGATCCGCGAGATGGTGTTGTCGGCACTGTCACGATCCACCGAAATGCGCAGGGTCGCGTCATGGTTGATGGTGCCGGCGTTGACGCGATCACCTGGGGATTTCTCCACCGGGATGCTTTCGCCGGTGATGGTGGATTCATCGACCGCGCTGCTGCCCGAGGCGATCACGCCATCTGCCGCAATTCGATCCCCGGCCCGCACGATGATCTGCTGTCCGATCTTCAGGTCTTCGGTCGCGATTTGGTTCAGATTTCCCGAGGCGTCCTGGACCAATGCATGTCGTGGCAGCATTTCCGCAAGTGCCTTGATGCCCGATTGCGCCTGCCTGGCCGCCCGGCCTTCCAGCATTTCACCCAGAATGAACAGGAACACCACGAAAGCGGCTTCGGTCGGTTCGCCGATGATGATTGCACCGAGCGCGGCAATGGTCATCAACATCTGAATCGTAAAGATGGCCCCCATCCGTGCGGCGGCGATGGCGCGCAGGGCAATCGGAATCAACGTGACCAGCGCGGCAATGGAGAAAGCCAGCCTTTCGGCATTTGGGAACGGGAATGACACGGCATGGGCCGCAACAATCGCACCGGCGGCCAGCGCAAGCTGGGCGGGTTTGCCTTGCAGCCATCCTTTGCGCCTTGACCTGTCTTTTTCGGGATGTGAAAGACATTCAGCGCCGAAACCAAGCCGCCCCATGACGCGGCGGATATCGGCTGCCGTGGTATCCCCGTCGGGCAATGTCACAAGCAATTCCTGGCGGGGCAGAGAAACCTCGACATCCGTTGCGCCGGGCATCCCCTCCAACGCGGTCCGGATCGTGGCCACACAGCCTCCGCAATCCATGCCTTCGATCTTGAACCGGAAACGGTTGTCGGGACTCGAAATGTCGGCCATGGCGCGATCTCCTGAAGATTCGCATCATAACCTAGTATCTCTAGCAACTATAGGTTCAAGACCAAAGAAGTAGATGGCGACGATTTTTTGTGGAATGGTCATTGACCCTCCAGCCGCTGGAAGCATTAGGTCCACGAGATGACGGCGAAGCACGAAAGGAAGATCGCCATGCAGTCCCAACGGGTCATCAGGATTGGTGTTGATGGCATGAATTGTGCCTCATGTGTCGGTCGCGTCGAAAGGGCGTTGCAGGCGCGCGAAGGGGTCGAAAGCGCCGAGGTGAATCTGGCCACCGCCAGCGCGACCATCCGTCACGACGGCAGGCTGACGGTTCAAGACGTCGAGCATCTGCTAGATGAAACCGGCTATCCGGCAAGACTGGAGACAAGTATCTTCGATATCGACGGTCTGTCTTGCGCCTCCTGCGTTGCACGGGTCGAGGCTGCCTTGAACGCGGCACCCGGCATTGCCGGCGCCGAGGTCAATTTCGCGGCGGGCACAGCGAAGGTGCGGCATCTCCCGCAGGTCGGGCCGGCGCAGATCGCCACCATCGTGGCGGATGCCGGATACAGGGCGCAGCCACATCAGTCCGGTCAGGACAGGGCAGCGGATCACGAGCAGCAGCAGGCCGGGGCGCTGAAACATCATGTGCTGATTGCCTCTGTCCTGGCCCTGCCGGTCTTCCTGCTGGAGATGGGCGGGCATGTGGTGCCAGGCTTTCACGATATGGTGGCGGCGACCATCGGGATCCGAACGTCCTGGATGCTGCAGTTTCTGTTGACGACGCTGATCCTTTTCGGGCCGGGGCGGCAATTCTTTCGCCACGGCGTGCCGGCCTTGTTGAAGGGGGCGCCGGATATGAATTCTCTGGTCGCCCTGGGCACCGCTGCGGCCTATGGGTTTTCGACCGTGGTGACGTTCTGGCCTGCGCTTTTGCCCGAGGCCAGCCGCAACGTCTATTTCGAGGCCGCCGCCGTCATCGTCGCGCTGCTGCTGCTGGGGCGCTATCTCGAAGCTCGCGCCAAGGGCCGCACGGGTGAAGCGATCCGCAAGCTGTCGGGCCTGCGCGCCCGCACCGCCCGCGTCGAGCGCGATGGCGCAGTGGTCGAATTGCCCGTCGAGCAGATCGAGGTCGGCGATGTCGTGCATCTGCAGCCGGGTGAGAGGATTGCCGTCGATGGCATGGTCGTTTCGGGTAGGTCATGGGTCGATGAAAGCATGATCACCGGAGAACCGATTCCGGTCGAGAAATCGGAAGGGATGCCGGTTACGGGTGGCACCATCAATGGCAACGGTGCCTTCGCCTTTCGCGCGACCCGTGTCGGCAGTGATATGGTGCTGTCGCAGATCATTGCGATGGTCGAAGAGGCGCAGGGCGCGCGTCTGCCCATTCAGGGGTTGGTCAACCGCGTGACCTTGTATTTCGTGCCGGTGGTCATCGCGGTTGCGGTGCTGGCATTTGCGGCATGGATGTTGTGGGGACCCGAGCCGAGATTGGCCCATGCACTGGTGGCGGGGGTGGCGGTGCTGATCATCGCCTGCCCCTGTGCCATGGGGCTGGCAACGCCGACCTCGATCATGGTCGGCACCGGGCGCGCCGCCGAATTGGGTGTGCTGTTCCGCAAGGGGGACGCGCTGCAGGCCTTGCAGTCCGTGGATGTGGTGGCCTTTGACAAGACCGGCACGCTGACCGAGGGACGCCCGACCCTGACCGATGTCGAGGTCGTCGCCGGGATCGAACGCCGCGAGGTTCTGGCGCAGATGGCAGCCGTCGAGGCCAAATCCGAACATCCCGTCGCGCGGGCTGTCGTGGAAGGTGCGCGAGAGGCCGGTCTGATCCTTGAAACCGCAGACGATTTCAGGGCGATGACAGGGCAGGGCGTGCGGGCCACGGTTGGCGGGCACGACATTCTGATCGGCACCATCCATCTGATGCAGCAGGAACAGATCGCACCAGATGCCCTCGCGTCGCGTGCCGATGAACTGGCACGACAGGGCAAGACGGTGCTGTTCGTGGCGCGCGATGGGCATCTTGTCGCCGTGGCGGCGGTGGCCGATCCCATCCGTGACAGCGCCCGGAGCATGGTGGCGGACCTGCATGAGCAGGGCGTCAAGGTCGCGATGATCACCGGTGATCGCAAGGCCACGGCCGATCGCGTGGCGCAAGAACTGGGCATCGACGAGGTCGTGGCCGAAGTGATGCCCGATGGCAAGGTGGCAGCACTGACCCGTTTGCGCGGCTCGGGCGCGGTGGCCTTTGTTGGCGACGGCATCAATGACGCGCCCGCCCTGGCCTCGGCGGACGTGGGCGTCGCTGTCGGCACGGGGACCGATATTGCCATCGAAAGCGCGGATGTGGTGCTGATGGGGCATGATCTGGGCGCAGTTGCCAATGCCTTTGCCATCAGCCGGGCGACAATGACCAATATCCGGCAGAACCTGTTCTGGGCCTTTGGCTACAACATCCTGCTGATTCCGATTGCAGCGGGAATGCTCTATCCGCTGAACGGTATCCTGTTGTCACCCATGCTGGCTGCCGGAGCCATGGCATTGTCGAGCGTGCTGGTGGTGAGCAATGCCTTGCGCCTGCGTCGCGTCCGGCCTGCCACGTCACGACACGATCAGTGATCAGGGATGATGGCGATGACCCGGGTGCAAAAGGTATTGCAACCGATTGCAATTTCTGTATCGTCTCTCGCGAGGCCGCAGCGGGAGGCGAGGCGGCTCGACCCATCTGGAATATCGGGAGAAGGAGCCTGAAATGATTGGCATTGGAATATTGGGCTGTGGCCGGATCGGGCAGGTCCATGCCAGGACATTGGCGGGCTTGTCCACGGCGCGTGTCGCTGCGGTTTCGGACGCATTGCCGCAGGCAGCGCAATCACTGGCCGACGCGACGGGCGCGCAGGTTCTTGATGCACAGGCGCTGATCGAATCCAAGGATGTCGATGCAGTGATCATCGGCACGCCAACCTCGACACATGCCGAACTGATCGAAGCCACGGCCAAGGCCGGCAAGGCGATCTTCTGCGAGAAACCCGTGGATCTCATGGCGGATCGCATCCGTGATCTGATGAAGGTTGTTTCTGATTGCGGCGTGCCCTTCATGACGGCCTTCAACCGTCGATTTGACCCGAATTTTTCCGAACTCAAGCGACGGCTGGATGACGGCGCGCTGGGAGAGGTTGAAATCGTTACCATCCTGTCACGCGACCCCACGCCCCCCCCGCTGAGCTATATCGAGACCTCGGGCGGGCTGTTCCGCGACATGATGATCCACGATCTGGACATGGCGCGCTTCCTTCTGGGCGAAGAACCGGTCCAGATTCATGCTGTCGGCTCGGCGCTGGTCGATCCCGAGATCGGCAAGGCCGGCGATGTCGATACGGCGGCGGTGACCATGACCACGGCCAGCGGCAAGATCTGCCAGATCAGCAATTCACGTCGTGCAACCTATGGCTATGACCAGCGCATCGAGGTGCATGGTCAGAAGGGCATGCTGCGGGCTGCCAACCAGTTGGACCATACGGTCGAGCAGGCGGGCGAGGCCGGCTTTGCCACTGCCCCGGCCCAGCACTTCTTCCTCGAACGCTACGCGGCTGCCTATGCTGCGGAAATGCACCATTTCGTCGATGCGCTGACCGCAGGACGCTCGCCGGTGCCGACCATCGAGGACGGGTTGAAGGCCCAGCTTCTGGCGGACGCTGCAACCGAAAGCTGGAAAAGCGGAACGATCATCCAGCTTTGATCATGTGAAGCGCAGCAGACCATCGCGGTTTGCTGCGCTTGCCCCTTTTGCATCGGGAAGGGTCAGGGCCGGGCGCAGTCCAGAAATCGCGCCTCGGCCAACGAAATTTGTCGCTCCTTGTGGTGCAGGACAAAGAAATTGCGTTGCGGCAGGTCGATATCGACCCGCGCAATGCGCCCGTTTTCCAGCAATGGCTGGATGACAAGTGTGGACAGAATGGCGGCACCGCCGCCGGCCTTGACGGCGCTGCGCACCGCTTCGTTCGATGGCAACTCGAAAGCGACGCGCATCGAGGCCTTGTCCAACCCATTGCGCTTCAAAAGGTCCTCCCAGACGGCGCGGGTGCCCGAGCCCGGCTCCCGCAGCACCCAGGTTCCCTCTTGCAACTGAGCAGCGGTCAGGGGCGGCGTCCTGGCCCAGGGGTGATCCGGGGCAACCACCAAAGCCATTTCGTCACCGGTCAGCTTGGTGACGGACAGGGTCGGGGCCTCGACCACACCTTCGACAAACCCCAGATCGATGGTTGCGCCCTGCACCATGGACGCGATGTCCTGTGTGTTCCCGGTGGTGAGGCTTAGTGAAAAATCAGGGTATTCATTGTGGAACCGCTGCATGACGCCGGGCAGCCAGTAATTGGCGACTGTCTGGCTGGCCCCCAGTCGCAGCGTGCCGCGCCGCAGTTGCGCCAGATCGGCCAGCAGACGTTCGGCCTGTTCCGCCCGACCCAATACGGCACGGGCCTCATCGAGAAATTGCCGTCCGGCATCAGTCAGAACGATCCGCCGCCCGACCCGGTCGAACAGGCGGACGGCGTGGCGTTGTTCAAGGGCCGAGATGGCGGCGCTGGTTGCACTTTGTGTCAGGTTCAAAGCCGCCGCCGCCTGTGTCACATGCTGACGTTCGGCGACGGCGATGAAGATGCGCAACTGTTCCAGCGTCATGTCGTGATCAATACCAATCCCAGACTGAGCGCAGAGATGAACAACCAGGCACCGGCCCCCAGCAGGGCTGGGCGCGGCCCCTCGGCCACCAACTTGCGCAGATCTGTTTCAAGTCCCATGGCAGCAAGGGCCATGGCAAGCATGAATTGCGTTGCGCTGGTGGAATAGGGGGCAAGATCTTCGGGCAACCAGCCGGTGCTGGCCAGACCGACCATGACCAGAAAGCCCAGGACGAACCACGGGATCGGGATGCCGCCGCCATCGTGATCCTGACCGGACTGGCGCATCCGCCGTGCGGCCGCCACGCCCAGCATCAGCACCATCGGCGCCAGCAGCATCACGCGGGTCAGCTTGGCCAGGGTGCCGAATTCTCCGGCCTCTTGCCCGCGCGCATAGGCGGCGGCAACAACCTGTGCGACCTCGTGAATCGATGAGCCTGTCCACAGTCCGAACGCATGCGCGTCCATGCCCAGGAAACCTCCGATCAGCGGCATCAGCACCATCGAAAGAGAACCGAAGATGGTCACGCAGGCAACTGCATAGGCGACATCCTCGTCACGAGCGCGGGTAACCGTATTCGTTGCGATCACCGCCGAGGCACCACAAATCGAGCTGCCTGCAGCGATCAGCTGCGTCAGCCCCGCGTCGACCTTCAGCAGCTTGCCCAGCCATGTCGTGAAGGCAAATGTTGCCACCAGCGTCACGATGACCACTGTCACGCCAATGCCGCCGACCTGCATGACCTGTTGAAACGTCAGTTGCAGACCCAGCAGCACGATCCCGGCGCGCAACACGCGCTTCAGGCTGAACTTGACGCCCGGTTTGGCGATGGCGGGTGTGCCGCGCAGATTGTGGATCACCATGCCGATCAGGATCGCAAGGATAAGGGGGCTTAGCGCCGAAAAGCCTGGCAGCAGGCGCAGGCCAAAGGCCGCAGCGGCGATCAGCGCGGTCAATGCCAGACCGGGCAGAACGGATCGCGCACCGTGATCCGCAGGCGCGGCTGCGATAGGGGGGGCATCGAAATGCTCGGTGCTGGGAGTACTCATGTCCAGTTGTCCTGTCTTGGTGGTGGCGCCACAGGTAGTTCACGACAATTAAACAATCCAATTGATTATAATTTGCGAACCGTTCGATATTATCGAACGATTGACAAGGCTTTATCCGGCTGTATCCGATAGGTTTGATTGTCGCGGAAAGAGAGGTGCCAAATGCAGATCGGAATCGGAGCTCTTTCGCGGGAAACCGGGATCAAGGTGCCCACCATTCGCTATTACGAGAAGATCGGGCTGGTCCCGGAAGGCGACCGCACCGCGGGCAACCAGCGCCGCTATGATCAGGCCGATATTGACCGGTTGCGCTTCATTCGACATGCCCGCGCCTTGGGTTTTGACCTCGCGGCGATCCGGGAATTGCTGGCCATGTCAGAGAAACCCCAGGCGTCCTGCCATGAGGCGGACAGCATTGCGCGCGAGCATCTGGCCGAGGTAGACCGTCGCATCGCCCAGTTGCAGGCGCTGCGCGAAGAACTGGGTCGGATGATTTCCGAATGCAGCCCTGGGCGGATTTGCGACTGCAAAGTCATCAATGTTCTGGCCGATCACGCGAATTGCCTGCACGATCAGCATTGATCCGTCAGCCCCCGTGACAATCGCGACCCGGCGGGAGGCGATCTGGCTGTCGAGCGAGGAAACCGCAGCGGATCCGCATATCCAAAGCCTGCGCTTGCAGGCTTTGGATGTTGTGATTGCCGACTGTTCGCCGATCAGTGGCTGTGGCGGGGCAGCGCCTTGTTGCCGATGTCGCGGAACTGGTCGGCCCCATCCAGCACCATGCCATCACTGAACTGGCGCACGCGGTCGCGGAAAATAGCCTGCCATGGCGACTGGCTTTCGGGCACCTTATAGCCTCCGGCAGCGTCCAGCGCGGCACGGCGGGCGGCGATTTCCTTGTCGTCCAGCAGCAACTGCACCTGACGCGTGTTCAGATCGATCCGCAGCCGGTCGCCATCCTGCAGAATGGCCAGATTGCCGCCATCGGCCGCCTCGGGCGAGGCGTTCAGGATCGAGGCCGAACCCGAGGTCCCCGATTGCCGCCCGTCACCCAGACACGGCAGGCCACGAATGCCCTCCTTGATCAGGTAGGAGGGCGGGCGCATGTTCACCACTTCGGCACCGCCCGGATAGCCCTTGGGGCCTGCACCACGCATCACGAGGATGCTATCGGCGGTGATGCCCAACGCCGGATCGTCGATGCGCTTGTGGAAGTCCTCGGGGCCGTCAAAGACAAAGGCCGGACCTTCAAAGGCCATGGGATCGGCGTCATTGGACAGATAGCGTGCGCGGAAGTCATCGGTGATGACCGAGGTCTTCATGATCGCCGTGTCAAAGAGATTGCCCGACATGTTCAGGAAGCCGGCCTTGTCGGTCAGCGCACGATCCAGAGTGCGGATCACATCGCTGTTTTCGCAGGGCGCATCCGCATAGAGCCCGCCAAAGGCCTCGCCCGTCACCGTGATCGCATCGGGATGGGGGATCAGCCCGCCGCGCAGCAATTCGGCGACTACGGCCGGAAGACCGCCTGCCAGATGGAAGTCCTCGGACAGATAGGCGCCGGCAGGCTGGACGTTGGCCAGCAGCGGAACCTCATAGCCGATCTTTTCCCAATCGGCGTTACTGATCTCGATGCCCAGATGTTTGGCGATCGCGACCAGATGAATTGGCGCATTCGTCGATCCGCCAATGGCCGAATTGACGACGATGGCGTTTTCAAAGGCCTCGCGGGTCATGACATGCGAGGGTCGCAGATCCTCGCGGACCATATCGACAATGCGCCTGCCGGTGTAATAGGCCATCTGGCCGCGTTCGCGATAGGGGGCCGGAATCGAGGCCGATCCGGGCAGTTGCATGCCAAGCGCCTCGGCCAGCGAATTCATCGTCGAAGCCGTGCCCATGGTGTTGCAATAGCCCACCGAAGGTGCCGAAGCCGCGGCCATGTTCAGGAAGCCTTCGCCGTCAATTTCCCCCGTGGCGTATTTTTCGCGGGCTTTCCAGATGATCGCGCCCGATCCTGCGCGCTCGCCCTTGTGCCATCCATTCAGCATCGGGCCGACCGAAAAGGCGATGGCGGGGATGTTCACCGTGGCGGCAGCCATCAGCAGCGCGGGCGTGGTCTTGTCGCAGCCAATCGTCAGGACCACCCCGTCGATGGGATAGCCATAAAGGCTTTCGACAAGGCTGAGATAGGCGAGATTTCGATCCAGCATCGCCGTGGGTCGCTTGCCGGTTTCCTGGATCGGATGGACGGGAATTTCCAGTGGAATGCCACCGGCAGCGATGATGCCGTCGCGGGTGCGCTTGGCCAGTTCGACATGATGGCGATTGCAGGGAGACAGGTCGGAACCTGTCTGGGCAATGCCGATGATCGGCTTGCCCGAGCGCAATTCTTCCAGCGTCAGCCCATAGTTCAGGTAACGCTCCAGATAGAGCGCGGTCATCTCGGGATCGGCCAGATCGTTGAACCAGCTTTCGGAACGAAGAGGTTTGCGTGTGCTGTCTGTCATGGATAGCTCCGAAGGTTAATGACCAGTGATGCCCGGGAAGGCGATCAAAAGGGCAACGGCAAGAATCTGCATGCCGATGAAAGGCAGCAGCGAGCGGAAGATATCCCCCAGCGAAATATCGGGTGGGGCAACCGATTTCAGATAGAAGGCCGCGGGTCCGAAGGGCGGGGACAGGAAACTGACCTGCATGTTCATGGCGAAGACGACGCCGAACCAGACCGGATCGTAACCCATGTCGCGCACGATGGGCACGAAGATGGGCATGCACAGCAGGGCAATCCCTACCCAGTCGAGGAACATCCCAAGCACGAAAAGGATCGCCATCATGAACAGGATCACCACGGTGGGATTGTCGGAAATCCCGGTGATCAGGTTGGACACGAAATTGATGCCGCCCATCAGGTTGAACACGCCGACCAGGGCCGAGGCCCCAATGCCGATCCAGACGATCATCCCCACTGTGCGCAGGGTCTGTTTGGCGGCGCCGATCATCAGATCGACGGTGAACTCGCCCCGGATGATGGTAGAGAGGGTGACGCCGATCACGCCAATGGCCGAGGCTTCGGTTACCGAGGCGATCCCGCCATAGATCGAACCAAGCACGAAGATGACCACGAGGATCGGCAGGAACAGACCCTTGAGCAGGCGCAGCTTTTCCGCGCGAGTGATATCTTCGGGTTCGGCAATGGGGGCCAGCGCCGGGTTCATATAGGCACGGATCAGGATATAGGCGGCATAGAAGCCCGCCAGCATCAGGCCGGGCAGGAAGGCGGCAGAGAACAGATCGCCGACCGAGACATTGGCGGTCAGCCCATAGATGATCAGGACGATCGAGGGCGGCACCATGGTGCCAAGCGCACCGCCGGCGCAGCAGACCCCGATGGCCAGATTGCGATCATAGCCAAGCCTCAGCATCTGCGGCAGGGCCAGCAGGCCCAGCAGGATGACCTCGCCGCCGATGATGCCGGACATGGCTGCCAGCACGACGGCCACCAGCAATGTCTGGATGGCGACACCGCCCCGGATACGCCCGGCCAGCACCTTCATGGCGTCAAACAGGTCCCGAGCGATGCCGGATCGGTCAAGGATTGCCGCCATCAGAACGAACATCGGCACCGAGACGAAGACAAAGCTGTTGACGAAGCTGAAGATTCGCGAGGTGATCAGGGGAACCGCCATGGGGCCGAACCAGCCAAGCGCAAAGATCAGCGCGACCAGCAGGGTCACGAAAGCCAGCGGCATGCCCGTAAGCAGCAGCGCCATCAGCATGACAAACATGGCCAGCGTCGCGCCGCCAATGCCAAGCGACTGAAAATCGAAGAGGAAATCCATCAGGCTTGGCCCTTCCTGCGCAGGTAGTTTATCGTGAAGATCGTGAACTGGACGACCAGAAGGACCAGGATGATCAGAAGGAAGATTTTCAGCAGCCCCGGATAGGGCGGGTTCCAGGCCGAGCCCGAGGTTTCCAGTCGAAAGTCGCCCTGCGGAGTCCACGCCGCGCGTTTGACACTCAGCCATGCGGCCCATGCAAAGAACAGCGATGCGATCAGGCAGGTCAGCGAGATCAATATGTTGAAGACCCGCTTCATGCCCGCCGACAGCCGGTCGTAGAAGATGACCACGCGGATATGCTTGTCGATGGCGGCAGCGTAGAGGCCACCATAAACGAAGGCGAGGGCACTGAGGAATACGACCGTTTCATGCACCCAGCGTGTGGGCGCATTGAAGACGTAGCGCATCACCACCTCGTAGAACAACAGTCCGGCCGAGGCGAGAATGCCGATGGCGAACAGCAGGCCGATGGCATTGACGGCTTTCCCGAACAGTCCGGCTTCGGGCACGGCTTCGGGTGTCTGGTTATGGCTGGCGAGAGTTTCGTCGATGACATCGGTCATGGGCGCATACGGCCTCTGGTCTTGAGGTGGAAAAACCCCCGGCATGCGGCCGGGGGCGATATGTTCAGGGAAAGCGTGATCAGTCTTCGGCCATCAGGCCGTTTTCGACCAGATAGGTGGTCAGCAGATCATAGACCTTCTGCGAGTTTTCCGAAGCCTGCGCAGCCTTTTCCCATTGGCTGCGGGCGATGGCGCGGAACTTGGCGCGGTCTTCATCAGACCAGTCGTGCACGGTGATTTCGCCACCGGCCTTCGCCTCTTCCACGGCCTCCATGTCGCGCTTGAGAACCGTCTCGGACTGATAGGTCGCGAATTCGCGCACCGAATCCTCCATTGCGGTTTTCAGATCGTCGGGCAGAGAATCCCATTTGGCCTTGTTGACGGACACCTCGATCAGGGGCATCGAGTGAAAGCCCGGATAGACCGGATGCTTTGCCACATCATGCAGGCCCTGTGCAGCATTGGTCGAAAATGTGTTATAGTCGGCGGCGTCAATCACGCCCTTGTCCAGCGAGGTAAAGACCTCGGATCCGGGCAGGTTCACAGGCGAGGCACCGGCTGCAGCAAAGACATTCTGCACCATGCCTTCGGGGGCACGCAGTTTCAGGCCCTTCAGATCATCCACGCCATCCAGCGGCACCTTGGAGACAAAGGCTTCAAGGCCCGGGGTCGTCGCACCGATGAAATGCAGGCCATAGGGCTCGAGCATTTCATTCATCAGTTCCTTGCCGCCGCCGTTTTCCATGAAGTCGAACATCTGATCAGGCGAGGACCATGCACCCACCGGGTTCGCGATCAGGCCGAAAGCCGGATCCTTGCCCGAGGCATAGGATGTGTCGGTGAAATGGCCGTCCAGAATGCCCGCGGCGACAGCATCCATCGTTTCGGAATGGGCGACGATGGTTTCGACGGGCAACATCTCGACGGCGACGCGACCATCGGTCTTTTCCGACACCATTTCGGCCCATTCCTTTTGCAGCACGAAGTTCGTGTTGCCGGCGGGGTCCGAGGATTGAATGCGGAAAGTGAATTCCTGGGCTTGCGCGGCGCCGCCGAGGGCAAGTGCAACGGCGGTTCCAAGAAACAGGCTGCGGCGAGTCAGGGTCATGGCAGGGCTCCTCCCTAATTTCAACGTGCTCGGGCACGGGAATCTGTCCGGGCTGCGAGTCTGCGGCACGATACGTGACATAAAATGACAGCGCAATCATTTTTGTGGCGCTGATTGCCCTGGCTGGCGTTCATGCGGTGCAGTCACCGACATGTTGGTTGAAATCGGAACGCTCAGATCATTCAGTTCAAGCTGAACATATTGTATCTTCAAGTAATTCTTGAATGATTCCGGTGGTTCGGCAAGAATGCCCCCGCGAATAGGAAAGCGATACGCCATGGTGCGAAAGACAAAAGGCCGTTCGAAAAGGCCGACATTGGTTGATGTTGCCCGAGAAGCTGGTGTTAGCGCGATCACCGTATCGCGCACGATCCGGTCGCCTGAAATCGTCTCCGAGACCGCGCGGCGCAAGGTCGAAGAGGCGATCTCCCGGCTGGGATATACACCCGATCCGGCGGCGTCGGCATTGGCGTCACACAGCACCTCGACCATTGGCCTGTTGGTGCCCTCTCTGACCAACAATGTCTTTTCCGATGTCTTGCGCGGCGTCTATGAGGGGGTTGAAGGGACAAGATTCTTCATACAGATCGGCAATTATCGCTATAGCGCGCTGGAAGAAGAAGGGCTGATCCGCAATTTCCTCAGCCAGCGCCCGGCCGGATTGATCGTTTCGTCGATGGATCAGACACCGGCAGGGCGGGCATTGCTGGAATCGGCGTCCTGTCCGGTCGTGCAGATCATGGAAATCTCGCCCGGAGCCGTGGACATGAGCGTCGGTTTCGATCAGTTGGCCGCGGTGCGCAGCGGTGCGCGGCACCTTCTGGATTGCGGCTATCGGCGCCCCGGGTTCATCAGTGCGCGCATGGATCCCCGCGCACAACGCAGGCTGGCCACCTTTCGTGAATTCACCGCCAGCGCGGGGGTGCTGGATGACAGGCGCATCATCACCACGCCGCAGCCGTCCTCGGTGGGCATGGGGCGCTATCTGATGGAACAGCTTCTTTCCCGTGCCCCGGATATCGACGCGGTGATGTGCAACAATGACGACCTGGCCGTCGGGGCGCTGATGGAGGCCAAGCGGCGCAATATTCCGGTTCCAGATCAGATGGGAATCTGCAGCTATAACGATATCGAGATGGTGCGCCAGATGGTGCCCGCGCTGACGGCGGTTGCAACGCCGCGCCATGAAATCGGCGCGCGCGCCATTGCCATGTTGCTGGCTGAAATAGCCCAGCCGGGTTCGGTCGACCAGCGTCACCTCGATCTGGGCTATGAATTGATGATCCGTGAGTCCACCCGTCCGGTCTGAAGGCGCTGGCGGTGCGGTCAGTTGACGGGGCGCAGGGTCCCCCGTTCGATCACGCGGCAAGGAAATAGCCGCGCTTCGGGATAGCGGTCGGGCTCGCTAAGCATGGCGGCCATCAGTTCGATCGAGGAACTGACGATCTGCTTGATCGGCTGATGAATCGTGGTCAGATCGATCCCCGCCCATCCGGCCATTTCCATATCGTTCAGCCCGATGATGCCGACATCGCGTCCGGGCGTCAGCCCGTGGTCGCGCAGGGCAGACAGCGCACCGATGGACAGAACGTCATCGGCGCAGAAATAGGCCTCGGCCAGACCATCCTGCAATTGCTGCTGCATGGCCAGACGCCCGGCGTCAAAGGAGTAATTCTCGGCAAAACGATGGGCAACGGTCAGTTGGGCATTGCGCGAGGCTTCGTCCAGAAAGCCGGCCATTCGATCCTGTGTCGAGGTCGCGCTTGCCGGCCCTCCAATGAACCCGACTTTGCTGTACCCCCTTTGCGCCAGGGTGCGCAGGGCCATTCTGCCGCATTCAACATTGTCGATGCCCACGATATGCACCTTGGGAGAGCTGGTGTATTTGCCAAAGGCATGAACCACGGCCACCCCGGCATCGCGAAAGGCCAGCGCGAAATCGGACGGCAGGGTCGATGAGGCGACAATGACTCCGTCCACCGAGTACTGACGCAGCATCCTCACCGATTTTTCGGGGTCGGTTTCATCAGAGAGATTGACCAGGAGCGGTCGCAGGTCGCGCTCTTGCAGGCCGCGGGTGAACTGGTCGAAGATCTCGAGGAAGATCGGGTTGTGGAAGTTGTTCGACACCAGGCCAATCAGGCTGGTGCGGCCGGTATTCAGGCTGCGTGCCAGCACATTGGGTGAATAGCCCAGTTCCTGGGCCGCCTTTTCGACCTTGCGTCTTGTCTTGGCCGAGACAGAGGCGCCCTTGGTAAATGTGCGCGAGACAGCCGAACGCGAAACACCGGCGCGTTCGGCGACCTCTTTAAGGGTAATGACCATTGCGGCTCCGATCCATGTGAATGCCTTTCATTGCGAACCGGGGTTCATGCATTGCTTCCCTAAAATATAACAAATGCAATCGATTGCAAAACAGTCTTTTGCATTTTGGTCAACACCGAGTTCGCATTTCGGCATCACGTGGCTGAGGACGCGGCAGCCTGTCCGGCTGCGGAACCGGGCGGGCGTAGGTCCGCGTTGTTCACGCATGAAGGGCAGGGATGCCGTGATCAAGGGAGACGCAGATGCTGGCTTGGCTGAATGAACATGGCGCGTTGCTTCAGGCGGCTGTCGGGATTGTCACGGCGCTCGTCTGGGTCATCTATCTGCATATTTTCGTGTCGGGCCAGAAACGGCAGCGCCGCAACGAAATCCTGATCACGGTGGCGGGGCAACGGGACCTGACGGGGCATATCCTGGTCTGCAATCTGGGCTTCGAGCCGGTCTATATCCTGGATATCCTGATGAAGAGATGTGCGGGCGACGACCATACGGTGTTTTCCGTCGCGGACCGATCCGAGGTGCGGGCGGAAGATCAGACTTCGGTTGACAAGGTCACGTTGCAGATGCCGCTCAACAGCGGTGACTTCGTGGATGTCGGACCCATCGAGACCCTGCTCAGCCGTGGCGATGCGACAGGCACAGACCTGTCCACCCGAGAGGATCTGACCCGGCTGGAACTGACCGTGGCCGCCGTATCGGCCGCGACCACAAGCATTGTCGCGGCGCGCCGTGTTTTCGAGCTGGAAACCTCGGAAAGGGGCGCAAGGATATTGCGCCCGCTCAGCCTCTACGCCGAACAGATCCGCGACCGGCGCGGGCGGCGCGCCATCGAACGGCAATTGCAGGCCATGATCTGATCGCAGACCTTGCCGGGTGGGGCCACCCCCCGGCAAGGCCCAGCCTGAACTGCCGAGATCAGGCCATCGCCGGTTGTGTTACCGGACGCAGGCGCTGTTCGGTTTCGGGGTCGAAGTACAGCGCATCGGCGGGGTCGAAGTCGATGCCCACGGCGGTTCCTGCCGGCAGGCTTTCATCATTGCGCGATTCAGCGACCAGACGGGTGCCATCAAGACAATTGACATAGTCATAGGACACGCCGCCCAGCCTTTCTCGCAGATCCAGACGCAGGCTGGACCCACCGGGGCTGACCCGCAGATGCTGGGGCCGCAGGCCGACCAGAACCCTGCCCGAGGCGGTCGCGGGCAGTTGGGGTGCGGCGATCATCCTGTCGCCAAGGGCCGGAATGCGGATCTGGTTTCCCTGCACGACTCCGTCAAGGAAATTCATGCTGGGCGAGCCGATGAAACCGGCGACGAATTTGTTGTCGGGATCCTGATACAGGTCCATCGGGCTGCCAACCTGTTCGATCGAGCCGGCGCGCAGCACCACGATCTTGTCGGCAAGGGTCATCGCCTCGACCTGATCATGGGTGACATAGATCATGGTTGCGCCGATTTCCTTGTGCAGCCGGGAAATCTCGACGCGCATGTCCACGCGCAGTTCAGCATCAAGGTTGGACAGCGGCTCATCGAAGAGGAAAACCTCGGGACCGCGAACGATAGCCCGCCCGATGGCCACGCGCTGACGCTGACCGCCCGACAGGGCCTTGGGCTTGCGCGTCAGATAGTCCTCAAGCTGCAGGATGCGCGCCGCTTCGGCGACCTTGGCCTTGACCTGATCCTTGGGCTGACCGTTCATCTTCAGGCCAAAGCCCATGTTTTCTTCGACCGTCATATGCGGATACAGCGCATAGGTCTGGAACACCATTGCCACACCGCGTTCGGCTGGATCGGCATGGGTCACGTCGCGCGCGCCGATTTGAATTGCCCCGTCTGTGGTTTCTTCCAGTCCGGCGATCATCCGCAGCAGGGTCGATTTCCCGCAGCCCGACGGGCCGACGAAGACGCAGAACTCGCCATCTTCGATTTCCAGGTCAACACCATGGACCACCTGAACGGGGCCGTATTTCTTGATCACATTCTTCAGCGTGACGCCGGTCATTGGGTGGTCTCCTCCGTGTTGCGTTCCGGAAAACGCCAGTTTTCGACATCGCGGGCGATTTCGGCCGCGACCTGCTTCAGTTCGGGGGCAAGCCTGCTCAGCTCGTCCAGCGATCTCTTGGATGTCTGCGCGGTCAGCGACAGGGCGCCCAGAACCGAGCCGCCGCGCGCCAGAATGGGAACCGCGCAGCAGATGATACCGGGTTCATGCTCCTCGCGGTCAAAGGCATGGCCGTCGCGCCGGATCTGTTCCAGCTCGCTGACCAGAGCTTCGGCACTGCTGAGCGTGGTCGGCGTGTGGGGGTGGTAGCTTTGCGCATTCAGCGCGTTCTGCAATGCATCCGGCGAAAGAAAGGCCATCATCGCCTTGCCGACGCCGGTGCAATAGGCGGGGCCGACGCGCCCGGCCTGAGAGAACATCTCGACCGTCTGCGCCGCGCTGCGCTTGTCGACATAGAGGACATGCCCACGGTCAAGCTGGGCGACATGGATGGTTTCGCCGGTCTGCCGGGCAAGTCGGTCGATATGCGGGCGTGCGATGGGGGCCAGGGATGACTGCGCCCAAGCCGAATGGGCCAGCCGGACCAGGCGGACACCCAGCGCATAGGTTCCCATCTCGGATTCATGCTGCAGCATCCCCTGATTCGTCAGCGTTTGCAGCAGGCGGTACAAAGTCGCTTTCGGGTAGGGCGATTGCGAAAGCAGGTCGACGAAGCGGACGGGGCGCCCAAAACTCGCAACCATATCAAGCACATCCAGCGCCTTTCCCACAGTTCCGTCCGAATGGCCCTCGGCGCTCATCGTCTGTTTCTCCTGCATCTCGGTCTTGACAGAAATACCAATGTTGCAGATAGTTTTCAATATTCAAGACTAAGTTTCGAATAATGGAACCATTTTGGGAGGATTTCATGGTCCGTTATCGCACAGGCGCAGTGGCGCTTACCGCGGTTCTGATGATGTCCACCGCCGGCATGGCGCAGGACAAACGAGTCGTAACCTACAACGCTGATTTCGATCCTGCGCCGCTGGCGGCGATGGAAGAGGTGATCGCGTCTTTCGAAGAGGCCAACCCGGATATCGAGGTGCAGCTGAACAATTTCGATCACGAGGGCTACAAGACCTCGATTCGGAATTTCCTCAGCGCCGATGCCCCGGATCTGGCCAACTGGTATGCCGGCAACCGGATGAAACCCTTTGTCGATGCTGGCCAGTTCGCCGATGTCTCGGATGTCTGGGAGGAGCACGGGCTCAAGGACAAGCTGGCCTCGGCCTTGCCGTCGATGACCTTTGACGACAAGCAATGGGGCGTTCCCTATACCTACTATCAATGGGGCATCTATTATAACAAGGATGCCTATGAGGCAGCAGGCGTTGAAGTGCCCGGACCCGAAGGGGTCAGCTGGGATCAGTTCCTGCAGAACTGTGAAAAGTTCAAGGCGGCAGGCATTGACTGCGTGACGACCGGAACCAAGGCCCTGTGGCCGGGGGCGGGGATTTTCGATTATATCAACCTGCGCACCAATGGCTATGAATTCCATATGCAGTTGACCGCCGGGGAAGTCGCCTGGACGGATGACCGGGTCAAGGCGGCCTTCGCGGAATTTGCCAAGCTTCAGCCCTATCTGACCCGCAACCATGCCGCACTTGACTGGCAGGACGCGGCAGCATTGCTGGTTCAAGGCAAGGCCGCGAATTATGTCATGGGCAATTTCGCCGTTGCCGTCTTCAAGGAAGGCGGAATGACGAATGACAATCTTGGCTTCATGGGCTTCCCGGAAATCACCGAAGGGCTGCCCCGCGCCGAAGAGGCTCCGACCGATACGGTTCATCTGACCACGGGTGCCAAGAATCCCGAGGACGCCCGCAAGTTCCTGGCATATCTGGCTACGGCCGAGGCCCAGACCACCATCAACAATGCGATGGGTCAGTTGCCGATCAACAAGGACGCAACGGTTGGCGACGATCCCTTCCTGCAGGCTGGCTTCGAAATGCTGTCCACGGCCGATGGCGGGATCGCGCAGTTCTTTGACCGCGATGCTCCGGCAGAAATGGCCAAGGCCGGCATGGAGGGCTTCCAGGAATTCATGGTCAAGCCAGAGAATGTCGATCGGATCCTCGAGCGGCTCGAGAAGATTCGCGGCCGCGTTTACTGAGACCGATACTTGAACCAACCGGCTGTCCCGCATCTTCGGGGCAGCCGTCACCGAATGACCGGGGATTGAAGATGGCGAATACCGTCTGGAAGGCAAAGCGGCGGAACCTGGCTCCGTGGCTGTTCCTTGCGCCCGGGCTGATCATGTTCATCGTGTATGTGATCATCCCGATTTTCCAAAGCATGTGGATCAGCTTTTACGACTGGGACGGACTGGGCGAAAAGACATGGCTGGGATTGGCCAATTATGTCGAGCTGCTGGATGATGACGCGTTCTACACATCGCTGAAGAACAATGTGATCTGGCTGGTTCTGTATATGCTGGCGCTGCCGGCGGGCCTGTTCATCGCGATATTCCTGAACCAGTCGATCCGGGGAATGCGTCTTTACAAGTCGCTGTTCTTCTTTCCATTCGTGATTTCCCAGGTCGTGGTCGGCCTGATGTTTTCATGGTTCTACGCGCCGAATTTCGGGTTGTTCTACAATCTGATCGAAAGTTTCACTGGGCAGGGGATCGCCATTCTGGCCGATGACCGCTTCGTGACCTATGGCATCATTGTCGCTGGTCTCTGGCCGCAAATCGCCTATGTGATGATCCTCTATCTGACCGGTCTGAACAATGTTGCTCCCGACCAGATCGAGGCCGCGCGGCTTGACGGTGCGAAAGGCTGGAAGATGCTGTGGTATGTCGTCCTGCCGCAATTGCGCCCGGCGACCTTCATCGCTGTGGTGGTGACGGTGATCGGTGCCCTGCGATCCTTCGACCTTGTCTCGGTCATGACTGACGGCGGGCCCTATGGATCTTCGCGCGTGCTGTCCTTCTACATGTATGAACAGGCGCTTTCGGAATACGGGTATCGCATGGGCTATGGTGCCGCGATCGCCGTTGTTCTGTTCGCGATCATGATGGTCTTCATTTCGGGCTTCATCTGGAAGATGTGGCGCGACGAGAGGGGGCGCTGAGCCATGTTTCCACGTCCAATTGAACAAACCTCGCCAGCCAGCCAGTGGCTTTACAAGATCGCCGTGCCGGTCGCGCTCGTCGTGTGGCTGCTGCCCCTGCTGGGCGTGGCGCTGACCTCGATCCGGCCTGCAACCGACCTGGCCCAGGGCAACTACTTTGGCATTCCTTCGGCCATCGCGCTGGAGAACTACGTCCAGATTTTCACGGAATCGCC
Source organism: Paracoccus seriniphilus (assembly GCF_028553745.1). NCBI lineage: Bacteria > Pseudomonadati > Pseudomonadota > Alphaproteobacteria > Rhodobacterales > Paracoccaceae > Paracoccus > Paracoccus seriniphilus. The sequence continues at coordinate 415,401 of NZ_CP067131.1, read as the reverse complement.
CATTGCCGGCTACATGCTGAATTCCTTCAAGGTCACGGTGCCGACCGTGATCGGGGCGGTTGCCCTGTCCTGCATGACCGGCTTTGCGCTGGCAATTTACGGCTTTCGCCTGAATCTGATCGTCTTCTTCATGTTCGTTGCGGGCAATTTCGTGCCTTTCCAGATCCTGATGGTTCCGGTGCGCGATCTGACGCTGAAAATGGGCATGTATAACAGCTGGACCGGGCTGGCGATGTTCCACATCGCCTTTCAGACCGGATTTTGCACCCTGTTCATGCGCAATTTCATCAAGGCATTGCCTTATGAACTGATCGAGGCGGCACGTGTCGAAGGTGTCACCGAGTGGCAGATCTTCTGGCATGTCGTCCTGCCCCTGATGCGTCCGGCCATCGCGGCGCTGTCGGTGCTGATCTTCACCTTCATCTGGAACGACTATTTCTGGGCGACGGTTCTGACCACCTCGGCGGAATCTCAACCGATCACGGCGGGGCTGTCGTCGCTGAACGGGCAATGGATCGCGCAATGGCATCTGGTCAGCGCGGGTTCGATCCTTGCCGCGCTGCCGCCGGTGCTGATGTTCTTCCTGATGCAGCGCCATTTCATTGCCGGTCTGACGCTTGGAGCCGTCAAATGAGCCATCTCTGGCATCTGCGCCATGATGATCAAAGCCTTGTCCTCGCCGCAACGGGCGGGGGCTTGCCTCGGGCAATCTATTGGGGGCCGGCGCTTTCCGGTGATGACAGCGAAGAGATGATGCTGGCCGCGGACCGTCTGGATTATACCGGCGGCATGATGGATGGCATTCCCGATCTGTCCATCTGTCCCGAGGCGCGCCGCAGTTTTCCGGGGCAACCGGGCATGGTGCTGCGGGCTGGTGATGGCACGCCCTTGGCACCGCGCCTTGTCCATGTCAGCGACGCGCGGGACGGCGGTGTCATCCGGCTGACCTATGGTGATGCCGATCTCGGGCTGACCTATGTGGCGACCTTCCGGCTGCATGCGACCTCGGGTGTCATCGAAGCCAGCGCCAGCCTGCATTCAGAGGTGCCGATCCGCGTCGAATGGCTGGCTGCTCCGGTGCTGCCCGCTCCGCAGCTTTCCGACGAGATGATCGATTTTTCAGGGCGCTGGATCGGTGAATTCCAACCCTGCCACAGCACCTGGGGCGCGGGCATCCGCATGCGCGAGTCCCGCACCGGTCGCAGTGGACATGAACATTTCCCCGGGCTGATCGTCCCGGTGCGTGGCGCGACGAATACGCAGGGGCAGGTCTATGCCTTCCATTACGGATGGTCGGGCGGTCATCGCATGATCGCCGAAGAGCTTCCCGATGGTCGCCGCCAGATCCAGTTCGGCCATGCCGCAGGCAGCGAACTGGAAGCAGGAACCAGCTTTCAGACAGCACCCTTGCTGATCAGTTTCTCCCAGAGGGGAATGAACGGCTGCGCCACGGCATTTCAGCGCCATTTCCGCGACACGATCATCCGTTTTCCCGATCCGGCGCGGGCGCGCCCGGTGCATTACAATTGCTGGGAAGCAGTCTATTTCGACCATGATGTCAGCGAATTGCAGCAGATTGCGACCCTGGCTGCGGATCTGGGGGCAGAAAGATTCGTGCTGGACGATGGCTGGTTCGGCAGGCGCGACAATGACCTGCGCGCGCTTGGTGACTGGACCGTCGATCCCCGGAAGTATCCCGACGGTCTGGACCCGCTGATCAACCACATCCACGGTTTGGGGATGCGCTTCGGGATCTGGTTTGAACCCGAAATGGTGAATCCCGACAGTGACCTGTATCGTGCCCATCCCGAATGGGCACTGGGGGATGCTGACCAGTTGCTGGGCCGCCAGCAGATGGTGCTGAACATGGCCCTGCCTGCGGTGCGGGACTATCTGCATGACCATATCGCGGCGATGCTGTCGCAATATCAGATCGACTATATCAAATGGGATCACAACCGCCTGCTGCCCATGCCGGATGCCGCGCAGACGCGGGGCATCTATGATCTGCTGGACCGGCTGCGTGCCGATTTCCCGCATGTTGAAATCGAAAGCTGTGCCTCGGGCGGGGGGCGGATCGACGCGGGGATATTGTCGCGCACGCATCGCGTCTGGCTGTCTGACAGCAATGATGCGCAGGAAAGATTGCGCATCCAGCACGACGCGGCGCTGTTCCTGCCTGCCTGTATCACCGGTAGCCATGTCGGTCCGCGTGAATGTCATACCTCGGGGCGGGTGCTCGATATTCGCTTTCGGGCATGGGTCGCGGCCCAACGACATATGGGATTCGAGATGGACCCGCGCGAGCTGACACCCGAGGAAGCCGGGGTCCTGCGCGATGTCACTGGCTGGTGGAAGGCCAATCGCGACTGGATGATGCAGGCTGATATCCTGCGGCTGGACAGCGCCGATCCCGCGGTGATCGCCGAACAGCAGCTGGCAGGCGACGGCGCGCGCTTCGTGGTGTTTGCCGGGATTGCGACCACCTCGGCGCAGATTTCCCAGCGCCCCCTTCACCTGACCGGATTGCAAGCCGATGCGCGTTATCGCGTCGATCTGCGCAACCGCGATGATGCCGGCCCTGCCTCGCGTGGCGAACCCGCATTGAAGTCTGGGCCCCTGGAACTGAGCGGCCAGTTCCTGATGAACCATGGTCTGATCCTGCCCAACAGCTTTCCCCAGCGCATCTGGGTGATCGAAGGCATGCGACTGTGACCGGACCGCGTCGCTGCGTGACAGGGGCGCGGTTACAGCAATTCCGGCGGGCAGAATGACCCGCCCCGACAGAACGGAGAGCCAATGATGAGTGAAATTGCGACCTATCATGATCTGAAGGATGCGTCGGTATTCATCACCGGCGGAGGGTCCGGCATTGGCGCCAGCCTGACCGAAGGCTTCCTGCGCCAGGGCGCGAAAGTGGCATTTGTCCAGCGTTCTGACAGCTCGGAATTCGTCGAGGAGATGTTCGACAAGACCGGCAACCGGCCGTTGTTCATCAAATGTGACATTACCGACACCGCGGCACTGCAGGGCGCGGTCGAACAGGCCGGGGCAGCTCATGGTCCGGTGACGGTGCTGGTCAACAATGCTGCCAATGACAAACGCCATAGCACGCTGGAGGTTGACGAGGAATTCTGGGACTGGTCAATGGCGATCAATCTCAAGGCCTATTTCTTCGCGGCGCAGGCGGTTCTGCCGCAAATGAAACAGGCGGGCGGCGGCTCGATCATCAATTTTTCCTCGATCAGCTACATGATGGGCAATGCGGGCTATCCGGCCTATGTCACGGCCAATTCCGGCATCAACGGCATGTCGCGCGCGCTGGCACGGGAATTCGGCCCCGATCGCATCAGGGTCAACGCGCTGGCACCCGGTTGGGTGCTGACGCAGAAGCAGAAAGACCTCTGGGTAACGCCTGAAGGTCTGGCGGCTCATCTTGATCGCCAATGCCTCAAGGATACGCTGGATCCTGATGATATTGTCGGCGGCGTGCTGTTCCTGGCATCGAAAGCGTCAAGAATGATGACCGGTCAGGCAATGGTCATTGACGGCGGCGTCGTGGTTACAGGATGAGCGGCACGGATTCCATGGAACCGGCTGCGCCGGAGTGGATTGCGGTGGATTGGGGCACCTCGAATCTGCGGGTCTGGCTGATGGATGCGCAGAACCGCGTCATTGCGGAACGCCACAGCGACAAGGGGATGTCCAGTTTGAGCGCGGCCGAATATGAACCGGTTCTGCTGGAGCTGATAGGCCCCGCCACCGGATCGGCGCGACGACTGGACGTGATTTGCTGCGGCATGGCCGGTTCGCGACAAGGCTGGGCCGAGGCGCCTTATCGCGCCGTGCCCTGTTCCCCGGTGGATTTCCTTGCCGCCACCCGGGTGGAAACCAACGATCCGCGCCTGTCGGTGCGTATCCTGCCCGGTTTGCGGCAGGATGTGCCCGATGATGTCATGCGCGGCGAGGAAACCCAGATCGGCGGCTTCCTGGCGGAAAAGCCTGATTTTGAAGGCACCGTCTGTCTGCCCGGGACGCATTGCAAATGGGTGCGCATCCGTGATGGAAAGGTGCTGGAATTCCGCAGCTTCATGACAGGAGAGTTGTTCGCCCTGTTGTCCGGGGCATCGGTCCTGCGCCATTCGGTCGATACGGATGAATTCGATCAGGAGCATTTCCTGATTGCCGTTATGGATGCGCTGAACGCGCCGCAGTCATTGACCAGCGAGCTGTTTTCGCTGCGCGCGGCCTCGCTGCTGCGCAATGTTGCGCCGGTGGCGACGCGCTCTCGCCTGTCGGGGCTGCTGATTGGCACCGAACTGGCCGCCGCGCGCAGCTTCTGGCAGGATCAACCCGTGGCGATCATCGGGGCCTCGGGGCTTGGACGGTCTTATCAGGCAGCGCTGGAAAGTCAGGGAAATACAGCAGAAATCTGCGATGTCGCAGAACAGACGATGCGCGGGCTTTGCGCTGCGCGCGCAGCATGGAAGGAAGTCACCAATGCAACGTGAGATTATCGCAATCCTGCGCGGGATCACGCCCGATCAGGCTGAAGAGGTCGCGACGGTCCTGATCGATGCCGGAATTTCCAAGATCGAAGTGCCGCTGAATTCGCCCCAGCCCTTTGACAGCATCCAGAAGATCCTGAAAATCGCCGGAGAGCGGGCCATTGTCGGGGCCGGGACGGTTCTGACGGTCGAGGATGTGCAGCAGTTGTCCTCGATCGGTGGCCAGATGGTCGTTTCGCCTGATTGCAATCCCGAAGTCATTGCCGCGACCAAGGCGATAGGGATGCTGTCCTATCCAGGCGTGATGACCCCCAGCGAGTGTTTCGCCGCTTTGCGCGCCGGAGCGGACGGGCTGAAGCTGTTCCCGGCCAGCCTGATCGGCACGGCGGGGCTTTCGGCAATGCGCGCAGTGCTGCCTGAAGGCACCAAGACCTATGCGGTCGGCGGTGCGGGGCCCGACAATTTTGCCCAATGGCAGCAGGCCGGGGCAGCCGGTTTCGGTATCGGCACCGCCATCTTCAAGCCCGGATTTTCCACGGACGAGGTTGCAAAACGTGCGCAGGAGATCGTGGCAGCTTATGACAGGGCCTATGGCGCATGACGGCTGAGGTCTTTTCCGACACGGTTTGCCGTTTGGGCGAAGGACCACTGTGGCATCCGCTGCGCGAGGAATTGTTCTGGTTCGATATTCTGGGCAAATCCATGTTTGCCAAGCCCCTGAACGGACCCGAACGTCGCTGGCATTTTGATGAACATGTCTCGGCGGCAGGCTGGATTGATCAAGACAGCCTGCTGATGGCTTCGGAGACAGGGCTCTATCGCTTTGATATCCAGTCTGGGCAGCGTGAACTGATCGTCTCGCTGGAGGCCGACAATCCGGTGACACGTTCCAATGATGGCCGCGCCGACCCATGGGGCGGTTTCTGGATCGGGACCATGGGCAAGAACGCCGAGCCAGGGGCCGGGGCGATCTATCGCTTCTATCGGGGCGAATTGCGCAGGCTGGTTTCAGACGTGACCATCACCAATGCAATCTGCTTTTCGCCTGATTCCCCACTTGCCTATTACGTCGATACGGCCAAGGGGCAGGTCATGCGACAGGCTTTGGAGGAAACGACCGGCTGGCCGCTGGATGCAGCAGAGGTCTTTCTTGATCTGTCCGGACAGGATTTCGGAGCCGATGGCGCCGTGACCGATGAAGACGGCAACTTTTGCGTGGCGCTTTGGGGTGCTTCGCGGGTGGACTGCTATGACCATGCGGGCCTGCTGATTTCTCAGGTGAAGATCCCCACGTCCCAGACCAGCTGTCCGGCCTTTGGTGGCCTGGATTTCAAGACCATGTTTGTCACCACAGCAGGTGATGGTGTCTCGGAACTGGGGGCTGGGATGACCTATGCCGCGCCGGTGGCCAATGCCGGACGCGCCGAACCGCAGGTGATATTGCAGGAATGAGCAAACGTGAGCTGGGGGTCTGCTATTACCCCGAACATTGGCCCGAGGCGCAATGGGCCGAAGATGCCCGCCGCATGGCTGAACTGGGCCTGGCCTGGGTGCGGATCGGCGAATTTGCCTGGGGCCGCGTCGAACCGAGGCCCGGGCAGTTCAACTGGGGCTGGTTGGACAGGGCCATCGAGGTTCTGGGTGCGCATGGTCTGAAGGTCGTGCTGGGGACGCCCACGGCGACGCCGCCCAAATGGGTGCTGGATCGCCATCCCGACATGCTGGCTGTGGATGCCCAAGGGCGTCCGCGCAAGTTCGGCTCGCGCCGTCACTATTGCTTCAGCCATCCGGGCTATCGTCAGGAATCCGCACGGATCGTGACGGAATTTGCGCGTCGCTATGGGCGCAACCTGCATGTCGGGGCATGGCAGACCGACAATGAATATGGCTGCCATGACACGGTGCTGTCATACTCGGATGCCGCACGCACGGCCTTTCGGGACTGGCTGCGCGCGCGCTTTCCGGCGCAGGATCGCAATGGCGGGGATATCGAGGCGTTGAACCGCGCATGGGGCAATGTCTTCTGGTCGATGGACTATGAGGATTTCGACGATATCGATCTGCCCAATCTGACCGTGACCGAGCCGAATCCGGCGCATGTGCTGGCCTTTCGCCGTTTCAGCTCGGATCAGGTGGTGCAATACAACCGCATGCAGGCCGAGATCATCCGGCAGTATTCCGACGCGCCTCTGTCCCACAATTACATGGGCCGGGTGACGGAATTCGATCACTACAAGCTGGGCGAAGATCTGGATATCGCGACCTGGGACAGCTATCCGCTTGGTTTTCTTGAGGACCGCGTTGGTGCGGGCGTCGAAGATCAGCGTCGTTTTGCACGTCAGGGCGATCCGGATTTTCAGGCCTTTCACCATGACCTCTACCGCGCTGTCGGGCGCGGGCGTTGGTGGGTGATGGAGCAGCAACCCGGCCCGGTGAACTGGGCACCCTATAACCCAGCCCCCGCGCCGGGAATGGTGCGGCTGTGGACATGGGAGGCCTTTGCCCATGGGGCCGAGGCCGTCTGCTATTTCCGCTGGCGTCAGGCCCCCTTTGCGCAGGAACAGATGCATGCCGGGCTGTTGCGCCCCGACAGCGCCGAGGCGGAAGGCTTTGACGAGGCGCGGCAGGTCGCGTTCGAACTGGCCGATGCACCGGATGTGCAGCCCGTGACAGCCCCTGTCGCCCTGATCTTCGACTATGATGCGGAATGGGCCTGGGCGGTGCAGCCACACGGCAAGGGGCTATCCTATTTCGGGTTGGTGCTTGACCATTACCGTGCGCTGCGGCGTGCCGGTCTTTCGGTGGATATCATCCCCCCCGATCACGACGCGCTGGCGGATTACCGGGTCATTCTGGCACCTGGTCTGATGCATATGCCCGCGCGGCTGAAACAGGCGCTGGCGGAATGCGGCGCACAGGTTCTGCTGGGGCCGCGCAGTGCCGCGCGCGATGCGCATATGAACATACCTGTCCCGCTACCACCCGCACTGCCCGGATTGAAAGTGACCGTAAGCCGTTGTGAAAGCCTGCGTCCCGACCTCCCCGAAGCGATCGAGGGCGGCGGTCAGATCACCGGCTATCGCGAGCATCTGGAGCATGACGGGCAGGTCGTGCTGCAGGACGCGCAGGGTCGTGCGCTGGCTGTGCGAGACGGCAATCTTGTCTATATGGGGGCATGGGGCGACGCCCGGGCGCTTGATCGTCTGGTCGCCGATCTGTGTGAGCGCAGCGGTCTTGCACATATGGCGCTGCCTGATGGGGTGCGCTGCCGCGATACCGCCAGCGAACGCTTCTGGTTCAATTACAACACCGAAGCGGTCGACCTGCCCGGTATGGGTGAGTTGCCGGGTTGCGCTGTGTTGCGCCAGCCGTGCCCCTGATCAGGCCGCAGCCGTCCACAAGCGAAAACGTCTGGTGCCGGTGATTTCGCGCACCAGACCCATCGCCAGCATCCGGCTGAGCAGCCGTTCGGCAGTGTCCCGGCTGATCCCGGCATGTTCTTCCACCATGGCGGTGGTCATCAGCGGTTGCGCGGCCAGCGCGGCGATCACCCGAAGCGAATTGCTGCCCTTGATCCGTGACGTGCGCGATCTGGCCTCTTCGGCCCAGCTGTTGACACGCAGCAGTTGCACCCTTGCCTCGGCTGCGCCCTCGGCCACCGCTTCCAGATGCCGGGTCATCCTGTCGACGGGGTTGCCGCTGTCATTCCAGATCCTGCGGCCATGCCGTCCCAGTGGCACGAAGGTCAGGGTTTCGCAGCAGGCGGCCATGGAACGCCCGGTCCATACGGCCGCCTCGGTCAGATCATCGGCAGGCGACAACTCGGCCAATCGCCACAGGATACGGGCAACCGGAGGGCGTGCCAGCGGATGCAGGCCGTCGAACTCTTCCAGTTTGCGGGCGAATTCCTCGCTGGCCTCATCGAATTCATCCCCGGCGGGGCGCAGCGCCATGGGCTCGGCCAGTCTTGACATATCGGCTTTGCGCAGGCCCAGGAAATCCCGGGTGTCGTCCAACTGGCCACGACCCTCCAGGCGACGCAGGGCCCAACGCGCCAGATGCATGGCACTCAGATCTGTGTCGGCCCGCGCCTGCATGACGTCGCGGCCGATTTCCTCGCGCCGGATCGGGGTCCCTTGCGCCCAGAGCATGGCCTCGACTTCGATCAGGGCAATGCGGCGGATGGCGCCAGCCTGCCAACCCCGCGGCATGCCCGCGATCAGCGCGTCCAGCCGCCCCACGGCCAAGGCCGCCATTGCCATGGGTCCGGCGCATTCGGCCTGAGCAGCATACCATGGCGGCGCGGGCACAGCCTCTTGATGCATCGCGACGGGCAGGGGAGGTTCAAAGGGAGGGCTGTGGTGGTCCATGTCGTCCGCTGTTCAACTGTGTCGCCGTCCCATGATAACGGCTTTGTGCGCAATGGACAGGTCTTGGCCAGGCCAATTTGCAGCTGGGCCATCTTTGTGACAACGGGACGAGCGCAGGCCTAACTCGCTGCCGATTGGTGCAGGGTGTTGGTTGTTGCGCCCGTGATCAGCTCGCCGTGGACCAGCAGCTCTGCATAGGGTGCTGCAGGCGTGCGGATTCGGCGGATCAATGTCTCTGCCAGGGTCTGGCCCAATTGATAGGGCCGGATCGATATGGTCGTCAGCGGTTCGGCGGCCAGCGCGGCCTCTTCGATCCCGTCAAAGCCGACCACGGAAACATCCAGACCCGGCCGCAGCCCTGCGCGGGCAAGGGCCAGCGTGGCGCCAAGGGCGATCATGTCGCCATTGCACACCACCGCAGTCACTTCGGGATGGGCGACATGCAACTGCTGAAAGGCCTGCATGCCGGCCTTCCGGCTGTCGTCACAGGGCCAGATGACGGGCTGGGCCAGATTGCGCTCGGCCATGATTTCGCGATAGCCGGAAATCCGGTCAAGACGGGATTCAACATCCAGATTTCCGCCGAGATAGGCGATGCAGCGATGCCCCAGATCGGCCAGATGCGTGGTCGCGAGGCGTGTGGCCGCACGATTGTGAATGCCGACATGATCAGCGGCATGACCGGCTGCGTGCCGCAAGAAAGTTACATTTGGCACGCCATGCGTGTGCAGCAGGGCGACCGTATCTGCTGGCGTATCGCGTGCGGGAACCCACATCAGCCCGGCACGGGCGCTGCGCACCAGCAGCTCGATCTGGCGACGTTGGCGTGTGGCATCGTCCCGGCTGTCGAGAACCGAGGCGAGATAGCCCTGACTGTCCAGAAAATCGGTGACGCCGCTGACGACCTCGGCATTGAAAGGGTTGGCGACGTTATGGACCAGCAAGCCGACTTCGCGCACTTCGCCCGAGCGCATCGAGGCCGCGCGCCCGTCAGGCACATAGTTCAGCCTTTTGGCCGCGTTCATCACCTTTTCACGCGTGTCTTCCGAGATGCGACCAACGCCGCGCAGGACCTGACTGACAGTGGCGACCGAGACTTCGGCCTCGGCTGCGACAGATCGGAGAGTTGGTTTCTTCATGATTTCCGCCAGATGTATCGTTTTGGCAGATTTCCGTTGTCTGCCTTAGAATATTACCTTGCTGCCGCAAAAAATTGCAATAATGAAAGTGTTTGACAGTGATATAACGTTATATCAAACTGGTGGCACGAGGAATCGCCGGTCAGTGCAAGGCCAGGGTGGTTGGAATTGCTGCATCTCGCGGCTTCTTGGGAGGAAGACAATGAAATCATTCAAGCCAATTCTTGGTGCAGTTTCGGGTCTGGCGCTAATGCTGGGTGCGGTTTCCGCGCAGGCGGAAGTGCTGTTCTGGTCGACGCAGGCGCAACCTGTCGAGGAAACGCAGAAGATGCGCGATGAGGTCGTGGCCGGGTTTGAAGCCGGTGTCGATTACCAAGCGCCGGAAAGCGGTCCGTGGCTGACACGTGCGCAGGCCGAATTGTCCGCCGGATCGGGGGCCGTCGGGGTTCTGGGTGGTCTGCACGGCGATCTGACCGCCGTGCGTGGTGGGCTTGCCGATCTGAGCGATATCGATATTTCGGCAATTCCTGCCGAACTGGCGGCCCTGGGCAAGCTGGATACCGAGCAGCAGAAATACATCCCATGGATGCAGGCCACATTCCTGATGGTGGCCAACAAGAAGGCGCTGGCATACTTGCCCGAAGGCGCGGATCTGAATGCGCTTACCTATGATCAGCTGATCGATTGGGCCAAGGCCATGGCCGAGGGCGAGGGCGGTCCCAAGTTCGGCTTTCCGGCCGGTCCCAAGGGGCTGAAACACCGTTTTTTCCAAGGTTTCCTTTTGCCCAGTTATACCGGCTCGACGGTCAACGAATTCCGCTCTGCCGAAGCCGAAGAAGCCTGGGGCAAGTTTCGGGAACTGTGGCAATATGCCAACCCTGCCTCGACCAATTACAACTTCATGCAGGAGCAGCTGGTCAATGACGAGGTCTGGCTGACATTCGATCACATCGCCCGCATTTCCGAGGCATTCAACACGCGGCCCGACGATTTCGTGGCCTTTCCGGTTCCGGCCGGACCCAAGGGACGCGGATTCATGACCGTGGTTGCCGGTATGGGCGTGCCCGAAACTGCGCCAGACATGGCCGAGGCCAAGGCTCTGATCGATTATATGCTGAAGCCTGAAACCCAGCTTGCGACCTTGCGTGCCACCAATTTCTATCCGGTTGTGTCGGTTGATATGCCGGATGACGTTCCGGCATCGGTCAAGGCCTCGGGCCCGGCCATTGCGACCATGACGGCGGCCGAAGATGCGCTGCCTGTTCTGTTGCCGATGGGCATGGGCGATCTGAACGGCCAGTTCAATCAGGTCTATGTCGACACATTCGAACAGATCATCCTCGCCGGACGCGAAATCCGCCCGACGCTGGAACAGCAGGCCGAGGCCCTGCGTGCGCTGATGGATGAAGCGCAGGCACCCTGCTGGCTACCGGATGCGCCCTCCGAAGGAGCATGTCCGGTCAATTAATCCCTGGGCGCATGGTTGCGGCCATCCAGGCCGCACCAGCCAATCCTGAATTCACGGGGTCATCATGCCGCGCTATATTCCCTATCTGCTGTTGCTGCCCGCAACGGTGTTTCTGATCATATTCTTTCTGTATCCGTTCACGCAGGTGGCCATCGAGAGCTTTACCTCGAACGGGAGCTGGAGCCTTGCGAATTTCCAGAAGGCAAGCAGCCACTGGAAATTCGGCGAAGCCTTCAAGAACACCATGCTGCTGGCGGCGCTGGTCGTGCCAATCCAGCTTGCCATGTCGCTGACCATGGCGACCGTGGTGCAAAAGCTGCAAAAGGGCCGCAGCGCGATCCTGTATATCTTCGCGATTCCGCTGGGGATTTCGGATCTGGCGGCGGGGCTGATCTGGCTGTCGATTTTTGAACAATCGGGCTTTCTCAACAGCATTCTGGTCAATATGGGGCTGATCGAAAAGCCGATCCTGTATCTCAGCTATCAGTCGCCATGGGTCATCCTGTTCGCGATCATGCTGGCCGAGATATGGCGCGCAACCGCGATCATGATGGTGATCCTCGTTGCGGGTCTGGGGCTGATCCCGCGCGAATATGGCGAGGCCGCCGAAGTCTTTGGTGCAACCCGCTGGCAGCGCTTCTACAAGGTCACGCTGCCGATGCTGCGCCCCTCGCTACAGACGGCGCTGATCCTTCGCGTCATTCTGGCATTCGAGGTTTTTGCCGTGGTGATCGCCTTGGGTGGCACCCAGATGCCGGTGCTGATGAGCGAAACCTTCAACTGGCAATTCAACCTGCAGGACCGTGGCGTCGCCGCCGCTTATGCGATGGTGATTCTGGCGGTTTCAGTCGTGTTCACACTGATCATTCTGCGTGCGCTGCACGTTCCCAAGGAGGCACGGTCATGAGCGATACCGTCACGGCTCCCCCTTCGGTCCGCAAGGCCGGACGCTGGGTCTTTATCAGCGGCGTGGTGCTGCTTTGCGTCTGGACGCTGCTGCCAATCTATCTGCTGATGGTCAACGCGCTCTCCACCCCGGAAGAGGTGAACGGATTTCCCAAATCCTTCATTCCGTCATTCGATCTGACTTCGCTGCGCTTCTTCCTGGAATTCGAAGGCGTGCTGAACGCCCTGTGGAATTCAATCCGGGTGGCGGTGGTCACCATGATCCTGTCAATCGGCCTTGGGGCACCTGCGGGCTATGCACTGTCGCGTTTTGACTTTCCGGGCAAGGAAGTATTCCGCTTTCTGGTGGTGATGACGCGGGCCTTCCCCCTGCCTTTGCTGGCGCTGCCGCTTGCGGTGATGTTCCTGCGCGTGGGTCTGGACGATTCGATTCTGGGTCTGGCGCTGGTGCATACGACGCTGGCGTTGCCCTTTGCGGTCCTGATCACCTTTTCGCTGTTTTCCGGGATTCCCTTTGAACTGGAAGAGGCCGCCTTCACTCTGGGCTGCACGCGAATTCAGGCCTTTCGCAAGGTGGTGCTTCCGCTGGCCGCGCCCGGAATTGCTGCCAGCGCGGTCTTTGCCTTCGTCATCTCTTGGAACGAGGTCTTCGCGGCAGCCGTGCTGACCATCAAGAACCGCACGTTGACCGCATTTCTGATGCAATCCCTCGACTGGTCGCCACTGCACCTGAAATTCGCCGGGGCTGCCGCACTTGTCCTTCCCGCCCTCATCTTCATCTTCGCGGTCAGAAAATATCTGTTCGCGATGTGGGGCATTGCAAACCGATAGGAGCCGAACATGGCCGAGATCCAGATCAAGGGCGTCGCCAAGTCATTCGGGGCCTTTACCGCCCTGCACTCTGTCGACATGACCATTTCCGACCGCGAATTCATGGTGCTTCTGGGCGCCTCGGGTTGCGGCAAGACCACGTTGTTGCGCATCATTGCCGGGCTGGAGACACCGACACAGGGCGAAGTGTGGATCGGCGGGCGCCGCGTCGATCACCTGCCGCCCAAGGAACGCGGCATCGCGATGGTGTTCCAGAACTATGCCGTCTTTCCGCATCTGACCGTGTTCGAAAACATCGCCTTCGGGCTACGGATGCAAAAGATGGCACAGCCCGAGGTTCAGCGCCGCGTGAACCGCTGCGCCGAACTGATGCATATCGAACAATTGCTCAAACGCTATTCGGGCCAGCTTTCAGGCGGCCAACGCCAGCGTGTTGCCGTGGCCCGCGCCTTGGCGATGGAGCCTGAAGTGATCCTTATGGACGAACCCTTGTCCAATCTGGATGCCTTGTTGCGTCTGGAAATGCGGTCCGAACTGAAAGGTGTGCTGGCAGAATCCAAGACCACGGCCATCTATGTGACCCATGATCAGGTCGAAGCCATGAGTCTGGCGGATCGGATCTCGGTCATGAACGGCGGTCATATCGTCCAATCCGCCGATCCGGTCGAGGTTTATCGCAACCCCGCGGCGCGTTTCGTCGCCGGTTTCATCGGCAACCCGCCGATGAATTTCCTGCCGGCCAGACAGACGGGAGCTGGGCGATATCACGTTGCGGGAACCGATGTCATTGGACCCGATACCGATGCCCGGATCGAATATGCCGTGCGCCCCGAAGACCTGACTCTGACCGAGCCAGGGCAGGGACTGAGTGCCACCATCCGTGTGGTCGAGCCTCTTGGTGCCCATATTCTGGTGACCTGCGATGTAGAGGGCGCCTCATTTCGCGCGATTATCGACAGTGACGCACGCGTCAAGCCGGGGGACCGCCTGAACCTGGCGCCAATGCCTGACCGCGTGCGATGGTTTGACAAAGAGACCGGGCTTTCGGTCCAGTAGAGATGACAGATATGCCAGAACAAGCCGATGACCTGATGGCGCGTGCCGTCGAGATCATGACCGAGAATGACAGAGGCAGCTATACCGTTCCGACCAAAGGGCTTTATCCATATCAATGGAACTGGGACAGTTGCCTGACTGCTCTGGGACAGGCGCATTTCGACGAAGCGCGCGCCTGGACCGAGATTGAAACCCTGATGGCGCATCAATGGCCCTGCGGGATGGTGCCACACATCATTTTTCACGAGAAGAGCGACAGCTACTTTCCCGGGCCGGATACCTGGCAGACCGGCAGGCCCGTCCCGACGACAGGGATCACCCAGCCGGCAGTGGCGGGATTTGCCATGGCGCGTCTGCTTTCGCGGGCCAAGGATCGTTCGGCGGCGCTGAGGCGCGCCCGCGCGTTGCTGTTCAAGGTCAGCGCATGGCATGACTGGTTCTATCGGACCCGCGATCCCCAAGGGACCGGACTGGTCGCGATCATCCATCCATGGGAATCCGGGCGCGACAATTCGATTGACTGGGACGCAGCCCTGGCCCGCGTTCCAACCGAGGGGCTTGAGCCCTTCACCCGTCAGGACATCCTGCATGCCAATCCCGATCACCGGCCCACGCAGGCGCAATATGATCGCTATATCTGGCTGGTCCAGCATTTCCGCGGGCTTGGTTGGGATACGTCACGGCTGCATGATGCGTCACCTTTCAGGGTGGTGGATCCTGGTTTCAACGCAATCCTGATCCGCGCCTGTGACGAGCTGGCCGATCTGGCGATGGAACTGGGCGAAACCGAATTGGCCGCGCGCAACCGTGCCTATGCCGAACGCGGCCGGGCAGCGCTAGAAAGCCTGTGGGATGACAAACTGGAGCAGTATCTGTGCTTTGACCGGGCAATCGGTGCCGCCGTTGACAGCCCGTCAATCGGCGGCATTCTGGCGGTCTTTGCAGGTCTGCCTGATCATCGCGTGGATGCTCTGGCTCGGCGGGTCGGATTGCTGGCCCGTCGCTGTGGCTTTCTTGTGCCCAGCCATGATCCTGCTGCCAAAGGGTTTGAATCGCTGCGTTATTGGCGCGGGCCGGTCTGGCTGGTGGTGAACTACATGATTGCCGATGGATTCGCAAAAGCCGGGCACCGGCAGGTGGCGAAGCATATCGACGACGACAGCCTGCGCCTGATTGCCGAGTCGGGATTTGCAGAATATTACGATCCCATTACCGCAGAGCCTTGCGGCGGCGGGCGCTTTACCTGGACCGCCGCGATGGTCCTGGAAATTCTGAATGGACAAAAGGCAGCCGCATGAAACGTTCCCGCATCAACAGCATCATGGCCGAAGCAGATCAGATGATCCGCGAGTACGGCTTTGTCCTGCCCCCCTTCGCCCGCTGGACGCCCGAGGAATTCCGCGCCCGTGCCTCGCAGGCGCGTCACGTCATCGACGCGCGCTGTGGCTGGGACATCACCGATTACGGTGCCGGAAACTTCGATGAAATGGGGCTGTTCCTGTTCACCCTGCGCAACGGGCTGTTGTCCGATCTGCAAAAGGGCACCGGCATGTGCTATGCCGAGAAGCTACTGATTTCGCGTCAGGATCAGCTGTCCCCGATGCATACCCATGTCATCAAGGCCGAGGACATCATCAATCGGGGCGGTGCGACCCTGGTGATCGAACTGTATGGCAGCGACGATCACGGCAATTTTGCCGAGGATCGCGGCGGGCGTGTCTGGTGCGATGGTATCGCGCATGATTACGCGGCGGGAGAGAAGCTGAAACTGGCTCCGGGCGAAAGCGTGACCCTGCGACCTGGCGACTGGCATGCCTTCTGGGGCGAGGGTGGCGATGTGCTGATCGGCGAGGTTTCCACCGTGAACGATGACGAGACGGACAATATCTTCCGCGAACCCATCGGCCGGTTTTCCTCGATCGAAGAGGACGAGGAGCCGACGCATCTTCTGGTCAGCGATTACGCACGGATGCTGGGGTGATCGCGTGACGCAGCAGGTTGCACCGGGTCCGGATGGGTTTCTGCGCGGATTGTTCGACATGGCGGTCGCGGTGGCGGACCCGATGCGGGTGGTTCCTGCGCATCTGCCGCCACGTCCCAAGGGGCGATTGATCGTGATCGGCGCGGGCAAGGCCAGCGCCCGCATGGCCGAGGCCGTCGAGGCCCATTATGGCCCCTGTGAAGGGCTGGTGATTACCCGCTATGGCTATGCGCGCCCCTGTCAGGGGATACGCATCGTCGAGGCTGCACATCCGGTGCCGGATCAGGCCGGCCTGAACGCCTCGGCTGAAATGCTGGATTTGTTGCAGGGGCTGGGACCGGAGGATCTGGTCCTGGCGCTGATATCGGGCGGTGGTTCGGCCCTGCTGTGCGCGCCGGCCTTTGGCCTTGATCTGAAACAGAAAAGTGCGGTGAATGATGCACTTCTGGCGTCTGGCGCACCGATTTCGCAGATGAACCTGCTGCGCAAGCATCTCAGCCGGGTCAAGGGAGGCCAGCTTGCAGCTGCGGCATATCCTGCCCCCATGCTGTCGCTGCTGATGTCGGATGTGCCCGGCGATGATCCGGCGATGATTGCATCGGGGCCCACGGTCGGGGATGACAGCGATGCGGCCTCGGCGCTCGCGATTGCCGAGCGTTGGAGCATTCCTTTGCCTGAAGCGGCGCGAAATGCGCTGGCGCAAGGGAAAAGCGGTGTCGTGAAGACGGATGATCCACGGCTGGCCCAGGCCCGCAGCGTGATCGTTGCCGCGCCCGCACAATCCATCGCGGCAGCGGCAAAGGCGGCAGAGCAGGCCGGGATTGATTTGCGCTTTCTGGGTGATCAGATCGAAGGTGAGGCCCGCGACGTCGCGGCGGCGCAGGTAGAGCAGGCCATCCAGATTGCTGCGACGATGACAGCTGAAAATCCGCCGGTTCTCATGTTGTCGGGTGGTGAACTGACCGTCACCCGCAGCGGGTCAGGCAGTGGCGGCCCCAATGCCGAATTCGTGCTGGCCGCGGCATTGGCCCTGCAGGGGCATCCGCATATTCATGTTCTGGCCTGCGATACCGACGGAGTCGATGGCGCAGCCGAGGTTGCCGGGGCGATTGCCGGACCCGGAACGTTGGCGCAGGCTGCAAGTCAAGGCATTGATGCACGTTCAGCGCTTGACGACAATGATGCGCATGGCTTCTTTGCCAGCGTCGGCGGCCAGATCGTGACCGGCCCGACGCTGACAAATGTCAATGATTTCCGGGCCATCCTGATCCTGCCGCCGCAGCCTCAGGACCAGGAAATTGTTCAGGCACCATAGGGCACCCAGATCGTCTTGATCTGGGTTGCGCGCGCCATCCAGTGACGGCCCCTTGCCTCGGCATCATCGAACCAGTCGGTTGCGAACCCACCATTGGTCCAGACCTGTTTCAGGTTTCCGGCGGAAGCTGCTTCGACTGCGGCCGCGCCCTTGGCCGAACCGTGATACCACAACAGGTCCACGGCATCATGTTCCGCCAATGTCTGCGCCAGCACATCGCGGTCACCGCTGACCAGATTGACCACTCCAGCAGGCAGATCCGACGTATCGAATATCTGGTAGAGGCTCTGCGCAATCAGCGCGTGAGCGGGCGAGGGCACCGCAACCACCCTGTTGCCCGCTGCGATCAGCGGCAGGATCAGCGACATCAATCCCAGAAGCGGCGAATTGTCGGGGGCCAGAACGCCTGCGACGCCGACCGGTTCCTTGAGTGACAGGGTCAGATGTCGTGGCTTGGTGGCATGAATGGCGCCGTCATCCTTGTCTGCCAGTCCAGCGTAATAGAAGCAGCGTTCAAGAAGCTTCTGCACCTCGCCCCCGGCTTCCGATTTCCCGGTGCCGGTCATGTTCTGCAGCAAGCTGATCAGTTCTGCACTGCGCGCGGCGATATTCTCGGCCAGAAAGAACAGCACCTGCGCGCGGCCATGGGCATTGCTGGACCATGACCCGGCCTTGCGCGCGGCCTCGACGGCATTTCGGATGTCCTTGCGCCCCGAAAGCGGGGCCAGACCCAGCGGACGGCCCTTGTGATCACGGATGACATAGCTGGAACCGCCATCGGGGCGGGCCTGCTTGCCGCCGATATAGTTTTTCATCGTCCGGTCGATCTGGCCTTCGGGGGTGCCTTCGCCCAGTCGCGTCGGGGACAGATCTGCCTCGACCGGCTTCACCGGTTTGCTGCGCGATGCGGGAACCGGTTCCAGATAAGAGGCCATGCCCTCGCGCGCGCCTTCACGCCCATAGCCGCTTTCCTTGACGCCGCCAAAGGGCGCATTGGCATCAAAGATGTTCGTGGCGTTGATCCAGACCACACCTGCTTTGATCCGCGCGGCCAGTTCGGTGGCAGCATTGATGTTTTCCGACCAGATCGAGGCCGAAAGCCCATAGCCGGTGTTGTTGGCCAGCTCCACAGCCTCATCAATGGTGCGAAAGCTGGTCGTCACGGCAATCGGACCGAAGATTTCGACCTGGGAAATCTCGGCCGCGGGCTGTGCATCGGCAAAGAAACCTGGCGTGACGAAATGGCCCTGTTCCGGCAGAGGGCAGGAGGATTGCTCCAACCGGATGCCTTCACCGGCGGCGTTGTCCAGCAATCCTTGAATTCGGGACTTCTGACGTGCCGAAACGATTGCACCCATATCGGTGGATTTGTCCAGCGGACTGCCAACGCGGATCTTCTGCATCCGCGCGCGCAGCTTGTTCAGGAAACGCTCGGCAATGCCTTCCTGGATCAGCAGGCGCGAACCGGCGCAGCAGACCTCGCCCTGATTGAACCAGACACCTTCGACAACGCCTTCGACCGCTGCATCCAGATCGGCATCCGCGCAGATCACAAAGGGAGATTTGCCGCCAAGTTCCAGCGTCAGACGTTTCCCCGAGCCCGCCGTGGCGCGTCGGATGTCGCGTCCGACCGCCGTCGATCCGGTGAAGGCGATCTTGGCGATGTCGGGATGGCGTACGATCATGGCCCCGGTGTCCCCGCCGCCCTGCACGATGTTCACCACACCTTTGGGCAGGCCGATTTCGACCAGCAATTCGGCAAAGGCCACAGCCGTCAGCGGCGTCAGATCCGCCGGTTTCAGCACCACGGTATTCCCGGCGGCCAATGCGGGCGCGATTTTCCATGCCAGCATCAACAGCGGAAAGTTCCACGGGATGATCTGGCCGCAGACGCCCAGGGGCTGCTGCCCGGCGAATTCGCTTTCGGCCATCGCCGCCCATCCGGCGTGATGATAGAAATGCCGGATGGCCAGCGGAATATCGGCATTGCGGCTTTCGCGGATGGCCTTGCCATTGTCCAGCGTTTCCAGAACCGAAAACAGCCGCTCGCGTTTCTGCAGCCCGCGCGCAATGGCATAGAGATACTGGCTGCGCTCATAGCCGGATTTTCGCGACCATTGGCCAAAGGCATTCTTGGCGGCCTTGACCGCGGCGTCGACCTCGTCATGACCAGCCTGCGGGATATGGGCCAGTGTTTCGCCCGTGGCCGGGTTCTCGACCGCGATATCGGCCTGTGCGGCACCCTGGAACTGGCCGTCAATGAAATGGCCCAGGCGGCGGTCATGTGCCTCCAGCCAGGCCTGTGCACTGCCTTGATCCTCGGGCGCGGGTCCGTATTCCATGGAATCCATGATGTCCTTGATGTTCATCGGGTCTGCCTCAGCTCAGAGCGTGGTGGTCGGCGCTGGCGTAGCGGCCGGTAACGTGATGTTCGAGTTGGCGCTCGATATCGGCAAGCAGCGATGACGCGCCGATGCGGAACAGGTCGGGACGCAGCCATGGCGCACCCAGTTCCTCTTTCATCAGGGCCAGCCACGCCATCGCATCCTTGGCCGTGCGCAGTCCGCCTGCAGGCTTGAAGCCGACACGGTGGCCGGTCTGTTCTCCGTAGTCGCGGATGGCGCGCAACATGGTCAGCGACACGGGCAGTGTGGCATTCTCGGCTTCCTTGCCGGTCGATGTCTTGATGAAATCCGATCCCGCCTGCATGGCCACCATAGAAGCACGATAGACATTTGTCAGGGTGCCCAACTCGCCGGTGGCTAGAATGGCCTTCATATGCGCCTCGCCGCAGGCCTCGCGCATGGCGCGCAGTTCATCGTAAAGTGCCTGCCAGTTTCCCAGCAATACATGTTCGCGGGTGATGACAATGTCGATTTCCGCCGCGCCTTCCTCGACCGCATAGGTGATTTCGGCCAGCCGTTGCGGGAAGGGTGTCAGCCCGGCCGGAAAACCCGTCGCGACCGAGGCCACGGGAATCCCCGAACCGTCCAACGCCTGAACCGCATGGCGCACCATGGTCGGATAGACACAGATCGCGCCGGTGGTCAGGCCGATATCCTGCACCTCCATCGCCTCCAGAAGATCGGCGCGCACAGGCTGGCGTGCCTTGGCGCAGAGCCGCCGGACCCGGCCGGGCGTGTCATCCCCGGCAAGGGTGGTCAGGTCGATGCATTGGATTGCCCGCAGCAACCAGGCGGCCTGATATTGTTTCTTGACCGTGCGCCCCGAGGAAATGACCGCTGCGCGGCGTTCGGCGGCAGTGCGGTTGACGCAGACATCCTCAAAGCTCTCGCGCAGCAGTGCGGTGCCCGGATTGCGTGCCGTATGATCTGACATGGCGTTCCTCTCAATCCGCTGATGCGGTCTGTGTCGCGCAGAAGCTGTCAAACTCTTCCGCGGTTGCATAGGATTTCTGTGTGCCCCGGCGGGTGACCGAAAGGGCGGCATATCGCGCGGCCTTGTTCAGGGCGGTTTCGGTTTCGCCCGTGGCGGCCAGGAAATGCGCAAAGGCACCGATAAAGGCATCTCCCGCACCGGTCGTATCGACCGGAGAGACCGTCAGCGCCGGGACCGGCACAAGGCGCTCTGCGGTGATCCAGCGCGCGCCGCGACCGCCCAGGGTGACGATGACATTGCCGATGCCCTTGGCAATCAGGCTGCGGGCCGCGCTTGTAATCTGGTCCTCGCTGTCGGTGGGCATGCCCGACAGCAGGGCAAGCTCGCTTTCGTTGGGCACCAGAAAGCTGAGATCGCGCAGATCCTCGACCCGCAGATCGGGCGAGGCGGGGGCCGGGTTCAGGATGGTCCTGACACCCCATTGCGCGGCGCGTCGGACGGTGTGGCGCACGGTTTCCAGCGGTATTTCCAGTTGCATCAGGATCAGGTCGGCCTGTGACAGCATATCCTCTGCGGCATCGACATCCGCGGGCGACAATGTGGCATTGGCCCCCTTGACGATCAGGATCGAATTCTCACCGGAAGGTTCCACGAAGATCGGGGCCACGCCCGAGGTCATTCCCGCCACCTTCACGACATGGGTGGTATCGACGCCGTGATCCCTGAAATTGCGAATGGTGTTGTCGGCGAACATATCGTCGCCGACCTTGGTCACCATGCCGACTGTCGAACCAAGCAGCGCGGCAGCCACCGCCTGATTGGCGCCTTTGCCGCCGCAGCCCATTTCGAAACTGGGCGCTTCGAGCGTTTCACCCGGCGCGGGCATCCGGTTTGTATAGGTCACCAGATCAACCATATTCGAGCCGACCACCGCGATCCGTCCGGTCTTGCCTTGGGTCATCAGCTTTCTCCCTTATCCAGCCTGGCGATTTCATCAAGGACAGCCGGGGCCTCATGCGCGCCAAGATAGCCCAGGGTCACCGGGAAACGCGCGACCTCGCCCGGAGCCAGCATCCTGACATGGCCCTTGGCCTTTTCCGCCGTATAGCCCTCGGGTTCACAGGTCGAGGGCAGGGCAAAGGCGGCCACCTGCGCATCTCCGTCGTTCAGGATCCAGCGCACGCAATGAGGCAGATCCTGCGGGGCATATTCGACGCTGAAGGCACCGCCTTCTGGAAGTTCCATCGCCAGACGGGTCCGATCCTGACCGTCCACGCCCAGACCCTTGATGTAAAAGACCTGCTCGGGTGCATACAGATCGGGCTCGGACAGTTGGGCCATGCGGGCGGGGTTTTCGGCCAGGTCATCCAACAGGGCCAGAAATTCAGCCGAAGGCGTGACATGGCCGGGAATGGCCTTGCGCACCTGCGTGTGCGTCGGGCTGAAGGGGGCAGGTTGATGGATGCGGGCATCTGCCACGAAATCGAAATTTGCGTGCAGCATATACATCAGTTCCATCGGATGCGCGGACAGGTTTTCGACCTGCATCTCGACATCTATCAACCCGCTGTCTGCGCGCAGTCTGATCCGGGGCCGCGCCATGTAATGGGCACCAAAACCCATGACATATTCAACCTGGCCGCTGATCTCGACAAAGTTGCCAGCATCATCCTGCCCCAGCAACAGACAGGCGCTGTCCATTGCCGCCACCGGCATTTCGCCATGCAGTGCATGGCTATCCTCGGGACCGGGGGTGCCATTGCGCAAGAGGCCGGCGTGATAGGCAAAGGCGCCATAGGTTTCCAGGATCGAGGCCCCATGGCGCGGCGCGGCAAAGGCATTGCCCATGGCGAGCGACCGGCCATCGAATTCCGCGTCCCAGATCATCTGTCCCAGATATGGCAGAACGGTGATCATGCCGCGACGATTGGTGACTTTCAGCCCCTCGACGCCGGTCGGGAAACGGAAGGCCTCGATCCTGAAAGCGGCGTTTTCGGCTAGAACCCTTGTCCAGCCCGTCGGGAACAGGTCCGGTGACAGCGGCAAAGTCGTGTCGGGAAAGATATCGGTCATTTCGAGGACCTCAGATAGTTGATTGCAATGACCAGAACCAGAAACCCGCCCCAGACGGCATCAATCATGAAATTCGACACGCGCATCATCTGCAGCCCCGAGGACAGGAAGGTCAAAGCCAGCAGCGCCAGCAGCACGCCCAGCACCCGACCCTTGCCCCCCGCAGGATTGGTGCCGCCCAGCACCGCGATCAGCACTGCCTGAAGCAGATAGGATGATCCGAAATCCGCCTTGGCCGAATTGGTGCGCCCCGACAGCAGTATTCCCGCAATGGCGGCCAGCACACCCGACAGTGCATAGCTGTAAAGGATCATCCGGCCACTGCGGATGCCGGCAAACAGTGCGGCGCGGGCATTGGTTCCGATCAGCATCAGGTTGACGCCCAGATTGGTCCGGCGCAGCAGGATTGCGACAATGCTTCCCACGACGATCATGATCCAGAAAGGTGTCGCCAGACCCAGTATCTTGCCGGTTCCGATCCAGTTCCAGGTCTGCGGATAGCCGACAATCGCAGGCCCGCCGGTCAGCACCAGTGCCAGCCCGCCAAAGACCTGTCCGGTTCCCAGCGTCGCCAGGATCGGAATGATGCGCAGGCGCGAAATCAGCACGCCGTTCAGAACGCCGGCCGCCAGACCGACCATCAGCGCGATGAGGACACCGGCAACGGTATGGAGGACCGGCATCGCCCCGCCCGATCCGATGGCCTCGGCGACGACGGGATTGCGGAAATACAGCCCTGCGGTGATTGCGGCCAGATTGGCGATGGCAACGATCGACAGATCGATCCCGCCGGTCAGCATCGCAATCATCATCGCGACACATAGGATGCCCAGTTCGGGCATCAGGTAGCTCATGGATTCAAAATTGTAATAGCTGAGAAACTTGCCGGAATTCAGCACCGTCATGGCCAGGAAGATCAGCGCCGTGATGACCACCAACTGGGCGATGGCGGCGTCCTGACCCAGAATGCGGCGCAGGAAGGGGGGTGTTTCGGTTTTCGTGCTCATGGCTATATTCCCCTCAGACCAGTTTCTTGCGGTCGCGCCATGCGGTGATGGCGGTTGCGGCAATGATGATCAGACCGACAACAACCCGTTGCCAGGTGGTGTCGACTTTCATCAGGATCAGCGAGTTCTTCACCATGACCAGTGTGAAAACCCCGATCATTGTCCCCAGAACCGAACCACGGCCACCGAAGATCGAAGCCCCGCCCAGGACGACCGCGGCGATCACGTCCAGTTCCAGCCCGATGAAATCGCGCGGGTTGGCCTGCCAGATCATGGCGCTGTGCATCAATCCGGCAAAGCCTGCCAACAGCCCTGCCGTGCAATAGACAACGAATATCGTGCGCCGGGTGTTGATCCCCGCGCGTCGGGCGGATTCCGGATCGCCGCCATAGGCATAGATCGACCGCCCCATCATCGTGTATTTCAACATCAGATGGACGGCGATGGCGATCCCCAGATAGACTAGGATCATTGCCGTCAGACCTGCGGTCGCACCATTCGGGGCGGTGACGCTGACAAGGTCCTGCTTGCCGAATTCGATCAGTTCCCTGGGCATCTTGTTGATATTGACGATCGAGGTGCCCAACAGCCCCAGCACCAGACCGCGAATGATCGAGGCCGTCCCAAGCGTCACGATCAATGGTATCATCTTGAACCGGTCGATGATCAGCGCATTCACGGCCCCCAGCGCCAGCCCGATCACGGCAGCCGCGATGAAGGGCAGCAGCACCCCGTCGTATTCCAGCGCCACCATCGTGCGCACGGTGATATACAGTGCCGCCACCGCGATGGCGGGGAAGGATACGTCAATGCCGCCCGAGATCATGATCAGCAGGACGCCAAGCGCCATGATGCCGATCACGACATTGGATTTCGCCAGGCTGAACAGATTGCTGACCCCCCAGAAGGCGGGATTGACCAGTCCGATAATGATCATGACCAGCACCAGCACCATGGCGATCACGGCTTCGGTCGATTGAAAGATTTTCATCTGTGCCGCCTTAATTCAGGGATTTGAGGCTGTCATTGACGCCGGCTTCGGTCATCTGCGTTCCCGAGAGCTCGGCAACAAAGCGGCCCTCATGCATGACATGGATACGGCTGCAGTTTCCGACCAGCTCGGGCACATCATCGGAAATCATGATCACGGCCAGCCCCTCGTTCCGCGCCAGATCACGGATGATGCGGTGGATCGTGGCCTTCGATCCCACATCCACCCCGACGGTGGGACCGTTCAGGATCAGGATTCTTGCGCCGGTCAGCAACCAGCGCCCCAGCATCACGCGCTGCGCATTGCCGCCCGAAAGATTGCCGACGGCCGTATCCGCCGAAGGCGCGGCGATCTGCATGGCGTCAAACATTTCCTCGGTTTTCGCGCGCATGGCCTGACGGTCAAGGAATATGCCCCGCCGCAACCGTTCAAGGATGCTGACGACCATATTGCGTTCGATGGACTGGGTCAGGAACAGCCCTTCGCTCAGCCTGTCTTCGGGCACATATGCGATGCCGGACGCGATGGCCTCTTGCACCGAACGAGGAAATGCGGGCTTGCCATTGATGCTGATCTGACCTGTGGCGCCCTTTTCCATTCCGAACAGGGCGCGCGCAAGCTCGGTGCGCCCCGATCCGATCAGCCCTGAAATGCCGACAATTTCGCCGGGGCGAATGGTCAGATCGACGTTCCTGACGCTGCCGGGTACCGACAGTCCGGATATCTGAAGGACGGGTTTGGCGTTGGCCGGAGTGGTGGCGACATAGGGTTCGTCATTCAGTTCCAGCCCGGTCATGGCGTGGGTGATGGCGGCTTCGTCAAAGTCGCGCATATCGCCTTCGGCGACCTTCCTGCCATTTCGAAACACCGTCAGGCGCTCGGATATTTCCAGCATTTCCCGCATCTTGTGGCTGACGAACAGCACGGCGATTCCATGCGCCTGAAGATCACGCACGATGTCGAACAGCGCGTCGACTTCGTGACGGGTCAGGGCGGTGGTCGGTTCATCCATGACGATCAGTCGCGCCTTGGCCAGAATGGCGCGGGCGATGGCCACGATCTGCTTGCCCGAGGTCGGCAATGTCTCGACATCGGCATCGACATCGATACTGACCCCCAACCGCGCCAGAACCTCTTGCGCCATCTTGCGGGCGCGGGCCCAATCCATGCGCGACTTGCCCTCCAGCACATAGGTGTTCAGTGCCAGATTTTCGGCCACGGTCAGGTTCCCGAACAGCGAAAAGTCCTGATAGATGACCTGCACGCCCTTTTGCACCGCCTGTATGGGGTCCAGATGGGCAACCGGTTGGCCATCGATAAGGATTTCTCCGGCCTCGGGCGTGTAGATGCCGGACATCACCTTGATGATCGTCGATTTGCCCGAGCCGTTCTCGCCCGCAAGACAATGGATCTCGCCCGGTCTGATCGACAGCGAAACATCGTCCAGGGCACGGACGCCGCCAAAGCGTTTGCTGATATTCTTCAGCTCTATCAGGGGTTCTGTCATGGAATTTCCGCATTGCTGAAACGGGGTTCGCGCCCGCCGGATGGAGGACGCGAAGGCAGGCCCGCAACAGGGACCTGCCGAACGCCGAAGGATCAGAAGTCGTATTGATCCATGTTTTCGGCGGTCACTCCGACCCAGCCCGCACCATAAAGCAGGTTGGGTTTTTCCGCATCGGGAGCCAGCAGAGATTCATAGCCGACAAGTCCAAGGTCCAGACCGGCGGTGATCTGGTCCTGTTTACCCTCCAGTGCCGCAACAGCCAGCATGTTCATGGCATAGCCTGCAACCGCCGGATCCCAGAACTGGATATACTGGATATCGCCATTGGCCAGATATTCACCCGCAACCGACGGCAGCCCGGTGCCGGCAAAGAAGACCTTGTCCTTCAGCCCGCTTTCGGCGATCAGCCGGCCCGCGCCTGCCGAGGTCGGCATTGGCGCACCCAGAATCCCGGTGATGTCGGGATAGGTGGTCATCGCCTCTTTCAGCTTGGTATAATCGGTGGCCGCATCGTCATAGGTTTCCAGCCGGTCGCCAACCATTTCCATCTCGGGGAAATGCTCTTTCTGATAGGCAACGGCACCATCGATCCATTCCATCTGGCTTTTCGAGGTCAGCGATCCGACCGTGGCCACATATTTGCCCTTGCCGCCCATGGATGCGCCAAGCTCTTTCATCAGATTGGCGCCATAAGCGAGGTTGTCAAAGGCCTCCAGATCGTAATCCGTGTTCTGAAGGTTCGAGGCTTCATGCGAGATTACCACGATGCCGCGGTCGCGGGCCTTTTTCAGAACCGGCTCCAGAGCCTCCACCGAGAAGGGAACAACTGCAATCGCGTCGACACCCTGCGCGATGAGGTTTTCGACCAGTTGGACCTGCGCGGCCGCATCGGCCTGACTGGGGCCGACCATCCAGACATCATGGCCAGTTTCTTCCTTGAACTGTTCGACTCCGTCGCGCATCCGGTCGAACCACGCGATGCCATCCACCTTCACCACTGTGGCGATGGTGTATTTCTTGTCGTCCTGGGTGGCGATCAGATCCTTGTTCACATTGCTTGTGTCAACGATCTGGTCGGCGATGGCGGGCGCGCTCAGGCATGCAAGCGCCAGCGAAGCCGATGTCAGCAGCGTTTTCATTTGTCTCTCCTCCTCTGTCGCAATCCGGTCCAGGGCAGGCCGGTCACCGGATGCGTTGAACATATTGATCGGATCGATTCAATATGTTTGTATTCATTCAAAACGACCCCAGTGAGTCAACCCAAACTTCCGTTGTTGACGCATTTCATGTCTTTTGACGGGCATATGGGGTCGGATCGGTTCGGAGGCATAGGGTGGGCAGACCATCAGGGCGCAGCTTGCGCATCGAGGAAATGAAGAAGATGTGCGCCTCCGGGGCGATCGTCCATATCGGCGATGCTGCCCGGCAGCTACGCACATCAGAGATCACCATCAGGCGTGATCTTGGCAGGCACGACAGCGGGCTGATCTGTCTGGGCGGCTATATCATGTTTGCCGAAGGGGCTGCCGAGGGATATTCGCTTTCGCGCGCGCAGGATACCAATGCGGCCGAGAAAAAACGTCTGGCGGGTCTGGCTGCAAAACTGATCGAGCCGGGAGATACGATCTTCATCGATTGCGGATCGACCCTGCCACATCTTGCTGCGGCGGTGCCCGAGGATGCGCATGTCACGGTGGTAACGCAGGCGCTGAACATCGCCGATCAGTTGGCGGCACGGCGCGGGGTGAATCTGATCCTGCTGGCCGGACATTATCATCCTGAAAGTGGCAGTTTCAGTTCACCTGCGGCGCTGGAAATGCTGTCCGAGGTGAATATAACCAAGGGCTTCTTTTCGGCAGCGGGGGTGCATGAACGCGCGGGCGTGACCTGCTTTCACTTTCATGAAGTCCCGATCAAGAGACGCGCAATTGCGCAATCGCATCGCCGTTTTCTGGTTTGTGATCCCTCGAAATGGGGCCGCTCGCGCCCGGCGACATTTGCCGAGTTGAGCGATTTCGAAGAATGGATCGGTCAGCCCGACAAGGGCTGACCGCAGATTCGTCAGGCGTCAGTAGCGTCCGGCCATCTCGGCCAGCGACAGGGGGCGGATGCGCCCGGCCTGTCCGGCCGTGCCAAAGGCCTCGAAACGCTGCTTGCAGACCTCGGACATCAATTCCATGGCCGGCTTCAGATATTTGCGCGGGTCGAATTCGGCGGGATTTGTCGTCAGGGTCCGGCGAATGGCCGCCGTCATCGCCAGACGGTTGTCAGTGTCGATATTGACCTTGCGCACGCCCGACTTGATGCCGCGCTGGATTTCCTCCACCGGCACGCCCCATGTCGGTTTGATATCGCCACCATAGCTGTTGATGATCTGTTGCAGGTCTTCGGGGACCGAGCTGGAGCCATGCATCACCAGATGGGTGTTGGGCAGCCGCCGGTGGATATCTTCGATGACCTGCATCGCCAGAATGTCGCCGTCGGGTTTGCGCGTGAACTTGTAGGCGCCATGACTGGTGCCCATGGCGACGGCCAGCGCATCGACGCCGGTTTCGGCGACGAAACGTTCGGCCTCGGCGGGATCGGTCAGCAATTGGTCATGCGACAGCTTTTCGGTCGCGCCGTGCCCGTCTTCCTGATCGCCCATGCCGGTTTCCAGGCTGCCCAGCACGCCCAGTTCTCCCTCGACGGAAACGCCGCAGGCATGGGCCATTTCGACGACGCGGGCGGTGATGTCGCGATTATAGGCGTAATCGGCGGGTGTGGTGCCATCGGCCATCAGCGAGCCATCCATCATCACGCTGGTGAACCCGTTTTGAATGGCGGTGGCGCAGGTGGGCAGCCCATTGCCGTGGTCCAGATGCATGCAGACCGGGATATCGGGAAATGCGCGCGCAAAACCGGCAATCAGCCCGGCGAGAACCGCATCATTGGCATAGGCGCGCGCGCCCCGGCTGGCCTGAAGAATGACCGGGCTTTCGGTCGCCTGTGCCGCCTGCATGACGGCCAGGCCCTGTTCCATGTTGTTGATGTTGAAGGCGGGCACGGCATAGCCTTGCTCGGCGGCGTGATCCAGAAGTTGGCGCAGGGTGATCATGGCCATGGGCGGTCATCCTTTGTTGGCGACAAGATGGCCGAGAAGGTTCTCGACCTCATCTGTCGCACCGAAAATGAGAGGGGTGAAGTCATGCAGACCGCCGGGACTGCGGTCCAGAATGGGTTGTGTTCCGTCGCTGGCCGCGCCGCCGGCCTGTTCGATCAGAAAGGCGATGGGCGCGCTTTCGTAGATCAGCCTGAGCCGACCGTTTTCATAGCCCGGACGGGAGTCCGCCGGATAGAGGAACATGCCGCCCTTCAACAGGATGCGGTGCAGTTCTCCGACCGCGGCGGCCAGCCAGCGCATGTTGAAATCCCGCTTGCGAGGGCCATCCTTGCCCAGACGCAACTCCTGCACCCAGGTCTGCAGGCCCGCGCTCCAGTGACGTTCGTTCGAGGCGTTATAGGCGATGGTCGAGGCTGTTGGCTTCAGCGTCACGTTCTCACGTGCAAGGCGAAAGCTCTGGGCGGCCTCATCGAATGTGGCGATGTGAACGCCGTCCCCGACCGACCAGCCGAAATCCAGCGAGTGACCGAATGACGCATAGCCCGCGGCCACGATCTCGCGCCCCTTGCGCAGGAAGCCCCGGTCCGAAGCCGGCAATATCGAAAACAACATGCCCAGAGGCGCGCCGATCCCGATGCTGCCCGATCCGTCAATCGGATCAATGGCCACGTCAAAGCACCCGCTTTCGCTCAGATGGATGACATCTTCGGCCTCTTCCGACAGGACCTGACGCACACCGGCGTCGCGCAGAACCGCGATCATGTGGTCATGTGCGGCGACATCCAGCGCCTTTTGCTTGTCGCCGCTGTCATTCACGCCGACAATCGCCTCGGGGTCGCCATGCAACCTGCCGGCGGCCAGCCGCGCGGCCAGCGGCGGCAGGGCCTCGGCAATGGCCCGAACTATCTGCTCCGGGCCATCTGAGGTCAGTGCATCGGCAATCAGGCGGCCCGAGGCCGGGCCGTCGGCGGGCAGGATCAGCATGTTCCGGATCAGCCCTTGTTGTATTTCGCATCGACCGCGTCGATGGCGTTGACATTGCCAGCCGAACGACCATTGGCGTCAAAATTCATTGTTTCGGCCAGCCAGGCATCTGCGATGGTCTTGGCGACTTCGGCACCGATGACGCGGGCCCCCATGGTGATGACCTGCGCATTGTTGGACAGCGCGGCCCGTTCGGCAGAATAGGTGTCATGGGTCAGTGCGGCGCGGATGCCGGGAACCTTGTTGGCCGCGATGCAGACGCCGATTCCGGTGCCACAGACAAGAATGGCGCGATCATAGGTGCCTTCCAGAACCTGCGAGCAGACGCGGTCGGACAGATTGGCATAATAGGCATCAGGACCGGCATCTGTCCGGCTGATTTCAAAGACCTCATGCTTGTCCTTGAGGTGATCGGCCAGAATTTTCGCCAGACCTTCGCCTGCGCTGTCACCTGCAATAGCCAGTTTCATGTCGTCTCTCCTTCAGATCGTTGCGGCGCAGCGCGCCAGAATGTCCAGATATCCTTCGACCTGCCAGGCCGAACGCCCGATGAACAGGCCATCGATATGGGGGCAGGCTATCAGTTCCTGACAATTGCCCGGATTGACCGAGCCGCCATATAGGCAGGGAATCCTGCGTCCCAGAATCTCTTGCGCGACTTCGATGATCTCGGCCTGTCGTGCATCGGCATAACCCGAGGTCGCCGGAATGCCGTTCTCACCGATCGCCCAGACCGGCTCATAGGCCAGCAGGATTGGCGCGGCCTTCTGATCAACAGACAGTTTTGCCAAAGCAGCACGCACCTGACGGCCCAGAACCTCTTGCGCGCGACCCGCTTCGCGTTCGGACAATGTCTCGCCAATGCAGATCAGCGGGATCAGCCCGTGACGCACGGCGGCCTCGGTCTTCAGACCGACGGTTTCGTCAGTCTCGCCGAAATGCTCGCGCCGTTCACTGTGGCCCAGTTCGACGATATCAAGATTGCAGTCCTTCAGCATCAGGGGCGAGATTTCGCCCGTCCATGCCCCATTGTCGGCCCAATGCATGTTCTGCGCGCCGACCTTGACCGATGTGCCGGCCAGCATGTCCTTGACTTCGCGCACGGCGGTGAAGGGCGGAATGACAAAGCGCTGGATGCGGCTGTCGCGCGCGGCATCCGCCTCGGCCAGCCCCTGGGCAAAGAGGCGTGCTTCCTGCAGCGTCTTGTTCATCTTCCAGCTTGTGCCGATCCAGAACGTCATGGGCTATTCCTTGGGTGATGGGGCAGGGGTGCCGGTCGCGATGGTCAGTGCCAGACCTGCGCGATCCATGGCAGTCGTGTCTTGCGGGGGCGCATCGGTGATGATCGCGTCGAATTCGGACAGATTCGCCATCCGATGCAGCGCCGAACGCGCGAAACGGCGGTGATTGACCAGCAGCACCTTGCGGTCGGCGGCCTGGATCATGGCGCGTTTCACCCGCACCACGGATTCATCCATGTGATAGGAACTGAGGCCGGACACCGCGGGCGAGGACAGAAAGGCAATATCCGCGCGAAGTTGGGCCAGCGCCGTTTCCGTGATAACCCCGAAAAACGCATTGAACTTGGCATTGAACATCCCGCCAAGCGCGATCACGCGGATGCGGTGGGCGTCCTTCAGCCGTTCGATGACGGCGGCATTGTTGGTGATGACCGTCAGCGGTGCCTTTTCGGTCAGGCGCGCGCCCAGCAATGCCGCCATAGAGCCGTCATTGATCATGACCGTCATGCCGGGTTCGACAAGCTCCAGCGCCGCCGCAGCCATGCGTGTCTTGGCATCGCTGTCCTGCAGCTCGCGGATGCGAAAATCGCTTTCGAACTGCGTGCCGGATTCGATGGTCGCCCCGCCGCGCACCTTGCGCAACAGGCCAGCCTGTTCCAGATCATCCAGATCGCGGTGAATGGTCATTCTGGAGACGGCAAAACGATCCGCCAGATCATCGAGTTCGACGGCACGTGCCGCGATCAGCAGATCCATGATGGCTTGTCGTCTTTCCTCGCGTTTCAATGCCATCTCCCGGCGTCGGATCAGCAGGTGCTTTCAAGCGCTTTTAACAGGATTTCACCTGCATACAACATTATTTGTGTGATTATGTGACCTAAAATGTGATGTTTCACGATGCATCGCAGATCACGTCAAGGGAAAGCCCATCGCCTCGACCAGTCTCAGCCAGGTGTGACGCCAACCGCCTTTCTCATCAGCCGTGTCCAGCGCATGAAGCGTGATCTTGGCACCCAGCCAGCGCAGTGGTTCGGGCGGTATCCGGCTGGGCATCGAGGTGGCAAAGCTCATCTTCAACTCGGGCAGATCCTCTTGATCCAGCTTGGCAAGCCCGACCCTTGCGCCGAAACGCGATGTCGAGACCCCGAAACCGGAGTAGCCGCCGGCCCATATCATGTCGCCGTCCTGATAGGACTGAAAATGCACAGCCATCCGCGTCGTCAGGGCGATCGGGCCCGACCAGGCGTGGGTGAACTGCACATCGTCCAGTTGTGGAAAGGTCCGATGGAAAGCCTCGGCCAGCCGCAGATAGGGCTGCACCACCCGTTCCCCCGCCGGATCGGTATTGTTGGTGCCGTCATAGTAATAGGTCAACCGTCCGCCAAAGGTCATGCGATTGTCCCTGGTCAGGCGCATGTAGTTCAGCTGGGTTCGGGTGTCATAGATGCCTTGCCGGTTGCGCCACCCGATGCGGTCCAGTTGTTCGTCGGTCAGAGGTTGGGTGGCGATGATGCGGTCGCGGATTCCGACAACGCGCGATTTGATGCGCCGGTCACCTGCCGCAAAGGCATTGGTGGCCAGCAGGATCTTGCGCGCCTTGATCGAGCCGTCATGCGTCATGACCTTCAGGATGCCCTTGTCGCGCTCAACGGACTGCATGGGTGTCATCTCGTGCAGCCTGACGCCCAATGCGCGTGCCGCATGTTTCAACCCCCAGGCCAGCCGCGCGGGATGCACCGTGCCCGACAGGTCCCTGTTCCAGCAGCCTGCGGAGAAGATCGGAGAGATGATCTGGCTTTTCAGTGCCTCGGCATCCAGAAACTCGGCCTTGTGGCCGTATTTGTTGTGCAGGTCACATTCCGCGAGCAGATCATCGACATGCCTGTCCCCCACTGCGACGGTCAGTTCCCCACCCCAGCATTCCTCTGCGTCGATCTTGTGGCGTGACAGCGTGTCGCGGAAGCCCCGCAGGTTTTCCTGACCCAGGCGTTCCAGCTCGGCGATATCTTCTGGGAAAAGCCGTTCGGCATTGCGCAGCCCGTGCATGATCGAGGTCGAGACCACGCCGCCAGGTCTGCCGGATGCGCCATAGGCGACCTTGCCGGCTTCGATCAGCATGACATCGCGCTCGGGCTGTGCTTCCTTGGCAAGGATTGCCGCCCACAGACCGGTGAAGCCTCCCCCGACAATCAGAAGATCCGCCGAGGCATGGCCGATCAGCTGAGGTTCGACATTCGGGGCGTCCGGATGATCAAGCCACAGGGGAAAGAAGGTTACATCCCGCAGGGCCTTGCTGGCAAAATTCATGCTGTCTTTCCCTTCATGCGGACCGTGATCAGGACGGATCAGCCAGTTATGTGTCCGTCTGCAATGGCATCATGCCGGGGAGCGGGTTCCGGCGGGCTTGCGGGTTGATTTCCCACCTCGCCCTGCAGCCAGGCCTGAAAGGACAGGCAAAGTTCGGATTGTGCCCGTCCCAGCGGCACCGCGACATGATAGCTCATGGCTGTCTGCATCGGTGCACGCGCCAGCAGGCACAGGCTGCCTTCGGCAAGCTCGGGTTCGATCAGATAGGTCGGAACAAGTGCAATCCCCAGACCTGCCAGCACGGCCGAGATGATAAAGGAGAACTGGTCATAGCGCTGGCCCTGCAACGCATTGACGCCGGTGTCTCCCTGGCGCGCGAACCACTGCGACCACATTGTCGGGCGCCCGGTCAGATGCAGCAGGGGCGGTCGGTCGGCGCTCATCAGCAATTCCTGTCGCTGTTCAAGCGTTTTCAGTCCCAGGGACGTGGCAAGTGTCGAGGACATGACGGGGATGACCTGTTCGCTGCACAGATAGCTGCATTGTGCGCGTGGCCAGACCGGTGCACCGTAGTGGATTGCGAGGTCGAAAGGCTCGTTTTCGAAATCGAAGGGCTGATCGCGCGAGGCAACATTGATCTGCAACCCCGGATGGAGGCGGGTGAATCTGGATAGTCGCGGAATCAGCCAGCGTGTGCCGAATGTCGGCAATGAGGCGATCGACAGAACCTGCTTGGTGCCCTCCAGCGCCATGACATCATAGGCGGCATGTTCAAGGCGCGAGATCACCTCGCGCGCTTCGGGCAGAAAGCGCCGCCCTGCTTCCGTCAGGACGATGCGGCGCTTGACCCGCTCGAACAAAGCCACGCGCAGCTGGGTTTCCAACTCGCGGACCTGCTTGCTGATCGCCCCCTGCGTCAGATCCAGTTCGATGGCGGCCTGCGTGAAGCTCTCGAAACGGGCGGCTTCGACGAAGGCACGCAGGTTCTTGATTTCTGGAGTGTTGGATCGTGACAGCAATGTTGCTTCCTAACCGGCTTGCGCGAACCCGCATATCATGGCCTTGCCAGCCGTCGCTGCCAAGATGGTCGCTATTCCCCATCTTTCCTTTCCGCCAAGACACATCGACCTGCAAGATGCGAAGCCGCCTTGAGTGGATGCAAAAAACAATTACAATACAATTCAATTGTTTTTGGAGGTGGAGATATGAATGGCGGATCAGAGCCGGAACGCGCGCTGCGTCGATTGATTGACAGCCTGTCACCTGGTGACCGCCTGCCGACAGTGCGGGCGCTGATGCGCGAACATGGCGCCAGTCAGGGGGTGGTGCAGGCCGCTCTGCGGGCGCTCGAGCGCGACGGGCTGATCGAGAGCTATGTGGGGCGCGGCACATTCGTCTCGGGGGGCGGGGCGCCACTATTTGCCAATGCCGCCAAACGCAAGCGCAGTGTATTGCTGCTGACACGCAATGTCGGTGTGAACCGGCGTGCAATTTTGACCCCGTAGAGGGGTGATCGGCGTCCAAAAATGACCCCCTTACACTGATGTGGATGATGCCCCCGAGGTCATCGGGGAGCACAGTGTGGGATGTTGGTCGTGGAGACGATAGCGAAGATCCGGCGGGCGTATTTTCAGGACAAGAAGTCGATCAAGCAGATCTGCCGTGAACTGCGGGTGTCGCGGAACACGGTGCGCAAGGTGATCCGATCAGGTGCAACGGAGCTCACCTACGAGCGAACCATTCAGCCGTTGCCGAAGATCGGACCTTGGAAAGAC
The DNA here is from genome assembly GCF_028553745.1 of Paracoccus seriniphilus. Lineage (NCBI taxonomy): Bacteria > Pseudomonadati > Pseudomonadota > Alphaproteobacteria > Rhodobacterales > Paracoccaceae > Paracoccus > Paracoccus seriniphilus. The sequence continues at coordinate 379,500 of NZ_CP067131.1, read as the reverse complement.
TTGCTCGACGAGATGCTGTCGGTGAACGCGCGGAAGCCCAAGCGCGAGCGACTGACCCGCATCCGCATCTTCGAGGAACTCCGGGCCCGAGGATATGATGGCGGCTATGATGCGGTCCGGCGATACGCGGCAACCTGGTCCAAGGAGGAGGTGGTGGCATCCGCCGCGGCCTATGTGCCGCTGAGCTTCGATCCGGGGGAAGCCTACCAGTTCGACTGGAGCCATGAGATCGTAGTGATCGATGGCGCGACGACCACAGTGAAGGTGGCACATGTCCGCCTGTGTCACAGCCGGATGCTGTTCGTGCGTGCCTATCCCCGCGAGACGCAGGAGATGGTCTTCGACGCCCATGACAAGGCGTTCGCCTTCTTCGGGGGCACCTGCACACGGGGCATCTACGACAACATGAAGACCGCGGTCGACACGATCTTCGTCGGCCGCGACCGCGCCTACAACCGCCGGTTCCAGCAGATGTGCAGCCATTACCTCGTCGATCCCGTCGCTTGCACCCCGGCATCCGGCTGGGAGAAGGGACAGGTCGAGAACCAGGTCGGCGTTGTCCGGCGGCGGTTCTTCGTGCCTCGGCCGAAGTTCAAGAGCTACGCCGAACTCAACGCCTGGCTCGAGGATCGCTGTGTTGCCTGGGCCAAAGCCAACCCGCACCAGGAGCTTCGGGATCGAACGATCTGGGAGGTATTCCAGGACGAGCGCACGAGTCTTGTCCCCTACGTCGGTCCGTTCGACGGCTTCCATGCCGTGCCAGCCTCGGTCTCGAAGACCTGTCTCGTCCGGTTCGACAAGAACCGCTACTCCGTGAACGGCCGGGCCGTTGGCCGACCTGTCGAGATCCGTGCCTATGCCGAGCGGGTCGAGTTCTGGCAGGACGGCAAGATCGTGGGGCAGCACGCCCGAGCCTTCGGGCGCGACAAGGCCATCTACGACCCGTTGCACTACATTCCGGTTCTGGCTCGCAAGCCCGGCGCCCTCCGGAATGGGGCCCCCTTCAAGGGCTGGGACCTGCCGCCGGCGATCAGGCGCGTGCAGCGCAAGCTTGGCAAGGTGCCGAACGGCGACCGGCAGATGGTCCAGATCCTGAGCATGATCCCGATCGATGGGCTGGATGCGGTGGATGCTGCCTGTGCCGAGGCCCTGAGCGAAGGGGTCCCTGCGGCCTCGGTCGTCATCAACATCCTTGCACGGCATCGGGAGCCGCCACCGCCACTGACCATCGATACGCCGGCCGCGTTGCGACTGACCTGCGAGCCCGTCGCCGATTGCAAACGCTACGACAGTCTCAGGAGACCCAACCATGGAAAGATCACAAGTGCTGGACGCGATGAGCCAGCTGAAGCTTTACGGCATGAAGGCCGCCTACGATGAGATCATCACCACGGCGGTGAAGCGCCAGCACGAGCCGCAACAGATCGTCGGCGACCTGCTGAATGCCGAGATCAGCGAGAAGCAGGCGCGCTCGATCAAATATCAGATGACGATCGCCAAGTTGCCGCTGGCGAAAGAGGTCGACGAGTTCAGCTTCGAGGAAACGCCGGTCAACGAGACGCTGGTACGCGATCTGGCCGCCGGAGAGTTCCTCGAACAGCAGCGCAATGTCGTCCTCATCGGCGGCACCGGGACTGGTAAATCGCACCTGGCCGTCAGCATCGCCCGGGCCTGCATCCGGCGCGGCAAGCGGGGGCGCTTCTTCAATGTCGTAGACCTGGTAAACAAGCTCGATGCCGAAGCCCGTGCCGATCGACAGGGGCGCACGGCAGACCTGCTCTGCCGCCTCGACTTCCTGATCCTCGATGAGCTCGGCTATCTCCCCTTCGCGCAGACCGGCGGCCAGCTACTGTTCCATCTCATCAGCCGCCTCTACGAACGCACCTCGATCATCGTGACGACCAATCTCGACTTCGGGGAATGGCCTTCGGTCTTTGGCGACGCGAAGATGACCACGGCGCTGCTCGACCGGCTGACCCATCACTGCGACATCGTCGAAACCGGCAACGAGAGCTGGCGCTTCAAGACCCGAGAATGACCGACGGCCACGCTGGCCCGATACGGCTGCGCTGTATGGGGGCTACACCGCATCGGGCCAGCTACCCGTGCGCTCCATGGGGGTCATTTTTGAACGCCGATAGGGGGTCAAGATTGCCTGCCGATTGACAATGTCGGGTCAGCCCGAACGCGTCGCGTGTTGTCGCGCCTGCAGGATGCGCTGTCGGAACATGATGTCGATACGATCCAGATCACCTATTCGGAAACCGAACACGGGCTGTACATGCTGCGCAGCATGCCCTCCGTCGATGTCGCGATCGTTCAATGTCACTTCGAGCCGGTGGCTATCGAGCTGCTGTCATTGTTGCGGCGCAAGGCGAAGTCGGTGCTGTTTGACGGTGCAACGGTATCGGGGCTTGATGTGGATGCGGTGGCGTCGAACTGGCGGGTATCACTGGATATGTGCATGCGCCACCTTATTGAACGCGGTCACAGGAACATAGGAATGATCGGATCGACCGGGCGCAGTCGCCCGATCGAGGCCATCCGGTTGCATTATGAATCGCTGCGCGCATGGTCGCCCGGCGGGGCGGTGCTGCATGATCCGGTCTGGCTGGACAGCCTGCCCAATGAGGACAACCTTGGCGAAATAGGCGAGGCGCTGGACGTCGCGCGCCGGCCCGATGGCAGTTTCCCCTGGTCGGCCCTGGTCATCTGGGGCGCGCTGGATGGCAAGTTGCTGCAAGGGGTGTTTTCCGAGCGTGACATAGCCGTTCCGGGGGATCTGAGCGTGGTTTTGCTGGGCCATCCGGGTGTCGCCACAGAATCCAACAACTTCTTCACGGTGATCGGCAGCAGCGCGGCCGAGACCATTTCCGCCCTGTGCGAGCTGACGTTGAGACGGATGGCCGATGAAAGGGCCGAGTTCGTGACAAGATATCTTGAACCGGTGATTGCCGAAGGGCAAAGCGAGGTCGATACAATATAATATTTGACAATACATTTTGACGTTTTCAGGATCTACCCAGATTGGGAGGATTGCATGAAACAGAAGAGATATTCCTATACTGTCATCGGGGCTGTCCTGCTGGGCGCATTTGGCGTGATGCCGGCACAGGCACAGGATCAGGTGCCTTTCACAATGGTGATCGCTCAGACACCCTGGTATCCGGCCTTTGAATCGGTCGTGGATCACTACGAGCAGGAAACCGGCAACAAGGTCGTTCTTGACGTGAACCCTTCGCCCGCGCTGATGGACAAGGTGCGCAATTCGGCCAGGGCTTCGGAAGGCGAATTCGATCTTCTGGCGATGAACGCGCTGACCCTGCCGGAGTATTACTTCGGCGGATATGTCACCGCGCTGACCGATATCGATCCGGAATTCTCCATCGAAGACGGGATCATAAACTATGGCGGTTCGGCAAACTGGAATCCCGACACCCGGACAATTGGCGAGGGTGCTGTTTACGGCGTGCCCATCAATGGCAATATCCAGCTTCTGTATTATCGCGCCGATCTCTACGAGGAAAACGGTCTTCAGGTTCCAGCGACCTGGGATGAACTGAAATCCAATGCCGCGGCGCTGAATGGTGACGGTCATTACGGGATGGTCGTGCGGGGCAACCGATCCTTCGCCGACAGCAGCTACAACTTCTTTCCCTATATGGCCTCCTATGGCGGTGGCTTCATGAAGCCCGACGGTCAGGGCGGCTATGTCGTGACGGCAAACAGCCCCGAGACCCTGGCGGCACTGGACATGTGGACAGGTATTGCTGCCGATGTTTCTGCGCCTGACGCCGCCACGGTCAGCCAGTCGAAGATGATCGAACTGCTTGCCACCGGCAAGGCGGCACAGGCTGTCATGGTCGCCGCTGCCTGGCCGCAGTTGGAAGACCCGAATAAATCTGCCGTGGTGGGCAAGATGGCCGTTGCGCCCTTGCCCGCGGGTCCGGCAGGCCCCCGCACGACCCTGGGGCATTGGATGGCAGGCATTGCAGGCAATGTGCCCAAGGACCGGCAGCAGGCTGCATTGGCCTTTCTGAAGTGGTTCCAGACCAGAGAGGCCCAGCAGGTCTATCTGGATGCCGGAGGCATTCCGGTGCGCAGCGATACCTATGCCGAGAACAGCCAGCCTGATGGCCCGAACCGCTGGATGGGCGCGATGGCCGAATCCGATGACATGGGCGTGCCGATGTTCGTCATTCCCGAAGGTGTCACCATGGTGTCCCAGATCGAGTTGCGGCTGCAACAGGCTTTGCTGGGCGAGGTCTCGAACGCGCGGGCGCTCGATGATCTGGCTGATGATATCGCAGCCATACTTGAGGAAGCCGGCTATCCGGTGACCCGCCTCGCGCCGCTGTCATAGGCGCAGGGCGTATCGTCCCGAATGAAGTGATGCGGTCATGCGTGGCCGCGTCCGGTTTCCAGCGAGACAATAGATGATAGAGAATCTTTCAGACCGCCGGTGGCGTCGCCTCGGCATCACCCCCTTGCTCTTGCTTTACGGGTTGATCGCCATTCTCCCGGTGCTCAACCTGTTCTGGTCCAGCTTTTTCAGCATCGACTGGGTCGCGGGTGCCGAGCAGCGCGAATTTGTCGGTCTTGGAAACTATGCCAGGATCCCGTCGGATTCATTTTACGGCGTCGGCGCTGCAAATACCGTGTTTTTTGCCGTCACCACGGTGGTGATCCAGATGGTGCTTGGCTTTGCGCTGGCGCTGGTGGTGTCGCGCAGCAAGATCCGCTCGAACGCCTATCGCACCATCTTCATCCTGCCGATCCTGATACCGGGCATTGTCGTCGGGGCAATCTGGCGACTGATGTTCGATGTGGATTTCGGAGTTATCAATCAGGTCATCGGGCTTGTCGGCATCGAACCGCTGGCCTGGACCGCGCGCGCCGGCCTGGCCATGCTGTCCATCATCGTGGTCGATATCTGGCACTGGACGCCATTTGTCTTTCTGCTGCTGTTTGCGGGGCTGCAGGGCTTGCCAGAGGATGTGTTCGAGGCTGCGCGCGTCGACGGCACGCCCTTCTGGCGCGAATTGTGGTGCATCACGTTGCCCCTGATGTTGCCGACCCTGGTCGTGACCCTGCTGTTTCGCATCATCCTGGCCTTCAAGGTCTTTGACGAGATCTATCTTCTGACATCGGGCGGGCCCGGGACGGCGACCGAAGTCATATCGTTTTCGATCTTTCGCACCTTCTTCATCGCGGATGACGTCGGTTACGGATCGGCCATCTCTTTCACCACCATGTTCGTCATTGCCTTGCTGATCGTGATTGCGCTTGGCGTGCAGGCCAGAGCGAGGGCAAGCCAATGAAACGCGGCGCAATCCTGTCCCATCTGATGCTGGGTCTGTCGGCCTTTGTCATCCTGTTGCCCTTTGGCTGGATCGTTCTGTCGGCATTCAAGCGCCAGATCGACATCGTGACCTCCAAGGTCATCTTTACGCCAGTGATGCTGAATTTCGACGAATTGCTGTTTTCGCGCTCGTCGACCTTTCTGGACAATTTCACCAACAGCCTGATCGTGGCGGGGGCCTCGACGGCCATTGCCTTGTTCACGGCGACCACCGCTGCCTTTTCGCTGCGCCAGAAGGCCTGGGCAGGCTGGGTGCCGACCGTGCTGCTGACCTTTTCGATGATCTATTACATGACTCCGCAAATGACCCTGGTCGGATCATGGTATCAGCTCTTCCGGGCGATCGGGCTGAATAACACCCTCTTTGCCATCATCATCACCCATGCGACGGTCAATTTGCCGATGGCACTGTGGCTGATGAATTCCTTTGTTGCCGATGCCCCGCGCGAACTGGAAGAGGCCGCCGTGATTGATGGCTGCTCGCGGCTCAAGACCTTTACCCATGTCATCCTGCCGGTGATCGTGCCTGGCCTGATGGCGACGGGCGTCCTGATGTTCGTCTTTTCCTGGAATGAATTTCCCGTGGCATTGGCCCTGACCACCAAGGAAACCGCGACGGTGCCGGTCAGCATAGCCAAATTCGCGCAGGATTTCGAGGTCAAGCACGGTGCCATGGCGGCTGCCGCAACGCTGTCGACCATTCCTGCCATCCTGATGATCATTTTCGCCACGAAGTATATCGTGCGCGGCCTGACGAGCGGAGCACTGAAATAATGGCCCAGATCACTCTCGACAATATTTCCAAGAACTACGGCGGCCATACCGCGATTCCGGGGCTGTCCCTGGACATCAGAGACAAGGAGTTCGTGGTTCTGGTCGGCCCTTCCGGATGCGGAAAATCCACCACATTGCGAATGATCGCCGGGCTGGAGGATATCACTGGCGGCACGATGTATTTTGACGACAGGCCGGTCAATGACGTCTCGCCGGTGCAGCGGAACGTGGCGATGGTGTTTCAGAATTACGCGCTTTACCCGCATATGAGCGTGCGGCGCAATCTGTCCTTCGGCCTGGAGAACATGAAACTGTCCAAGGCCGAGATCGCCACGCGCGTCGATGACGCTGCGCAGACGCTGGGGCTGACCGAATTGCTGGACCGCAAGCCAAAGGCCCTGTCAGGCGGGCAGCGCCAGCGCGTGGCCATGGGGCGGGCCATCGTGCGCCAGCCCTCGGTCTTTCTGTTTGACGAACCGTTGTCCAATCTGGATGCCAAGCTGCGCGCCGAGATGCGGACCGCCATCAAGTTGCTGCACCGTCAGGTCGATACGACGGTTGTCTATGTGACCCATGATCAGGTCGAGGCAATGACACTGGCAGAGCGGATCGTCGTCATGCGCGAAGGCGTCATCGAACAACAGGGTGCCCCGCAAGAGCTGTTCGACAATCCGGCCAGTGCCTTCGTGGCCGGCTTTCTGGGCAGTCCGCAAAGCAATCTGATCGACGGCATGATCGGCGAGGGCGGAATCTTCCGCGCGCACGAAGGATTTTCCTTGCAACTGCCGCCCGCGCTGGCTGCATGTGCCCGCATCGGACAGGAGGTCATCCTGGGATTGCGCCCCGATGATGTGAACCCGCTGGGTGGGGATCAGCAGGGGCGCTTGCTGCATTCTGGTGGCACCGTGGAGGTGGTCGAACCGCTAGGGGCGGAAAGCTATCTTCTGGTGCAATGTGATGGCACCCGGTTGCTGGTCAAATCGCAGGGGCGCACCCTGCATCGGGCCGGCGAAGAGGTCGGGCTGTCGATCCTGCCGCAAATGTTGATGCTGTTTGACCGCAAGACGGGCAAATCCCTGAAGTCCCGCGGGGTATCGGCATGAAGACGGTCTTTCTTCTGTTTGACTCGCTGAACCGGGCGGCGCTGAACTGCTATGGCGGAACGCGGATCGAGACACCGAATTTCACCCGGCTTGCCAACAGATCGGTGCGTTTTGACAATCACTATGTGGGGTCCATGCCCTGTATGCCTGCCCGCCGCGACATGCATACAGGCAGGCTGAACTTCCAGCATCGCAGCTGGGGTCCGCTGGAGCCCTTTGATACCTCATTCGTCAAGATGCTGGATCAGTCCGGAACCCACGCACATCTGATCTCGGACCATTTTCATTATTTCACCGAAGGCGGCAGCACCTATCACACCCAATATACCACTTGGGATTTCGTGCGCGGGCAGGAAGCCGATGCCTGGAAAGCGGTGGTGCAACCGCCTTTGGAACGTTATCGCCAGATCTATCATCCAAGCCAATATGTCCTGGAAGATGACCGCTACCTTGCCTCGATGGTCAACCGTGATTTCCTCGAAACCGAGGCGGACTATCCGTTGGCGCAATGCATCGGGCGGGGACTGGACTTTCTTTCGCGCAATCGGGACAAGGACGATTGGTTCCTGCAACTGGAATGTTTCGATCCGCATGAGCCCTTTGTCGTGCCGGAACGTTTTCGCAAGGCCTTTCCAACTGATTACAACGGGCCAATCCTCGACTGGCCGCGATATGACCGGGTCAGCGAAAGCGAAGAAGAAACAGCCGAATTGCGCGCGAATTATGCGGCACTGGTGGCAATGTGCGACGAATATCTGGGCCGGATTCTGGACCATTTCGATGAACATGACATGTGGAAGGACACCGTGCTGATCCTTTCCACCGATCACGGGTATTTGCTGGGCGAGCATGACTGGTGGGCCAAGAACCGCATGCCGTTCTACAATGAGATCGCCAATATTCCCTTGTTTATCGCCCATCCCGATTTCGCCGCTCAGGCGGGCAGCCGGCGCAATGCCTTGACCCAGACGATTGATCTGATGCCCACGATTCTGGAACTGTTCGGCCTGGATATCCCGGACTCGGTCGAGGGGAAATCCCTTCTGCCGCTGCTGGGACAGGACGGGCCGCATCATGAGGCCGTCATGTATGGCATTTTCGGTGGGGCGACCAATGTCACCGACGGGCGCTACAGCTATTTCCGCTATCCCGAAAATGTCTTTGACCAGGAGATATTTGAATACACATTGATGCCCACGCATCAACGCAGCCATTTTACGCGCGAGGCATTGATGCAGAGCAAACTCTGCGATGGTTTCGCCTTTGCAGGCGGCATGCCGATGCTGCGGATCCCGGCGCGCAAGGCTGCGGATGGACGGGTTGCAGGACAGGGATTGATCGAGGATACGACAACCGTTCTCTATGATCTGGCCTGTGATCCCGGTCAGAATTCGCCGCTGGATGACCCTGACATCATTGCGAAGATGGAACAGCACCTGTCACGGTTGTTGCTGCGCAACGAGGCGCCGCCTGAAGCCTGGCGTCGGCTGGGCCTCGCGTCCTGAACGTGCCGCCCGCTGGCGATGGCGGTGAAAGCATCATCTGGATTGGGCCTGAGCGCTTCCGGTTGGGGCTGGATCGCGGTCAGGCGCTGGATTTGCGACATGTGCTGGTCTCGGGCGTCGATCTTGCACCGGGTCTGCAGGCACCCTGCCAACCCGATGACCTGATCGGCCGCGCCCTGCAGGGTTTCATGTTCACCTGCGGGCCAGACCATATCCGTCAGGCTGCGAAGGGCATGGGCCCGGGTGGCCGCAACTGGGTGTGGCCGCAACATGGATCGCTGCTGCGCGCGCCGCCTTGCGAGGTAATTCGGCATGAGGACGGTCTTGCCACGCAGATCACGATCTGCTTGCCCTGCGGGGGGCGGGCTCGCCTCTGCAGACGTTGGCGTATGAATCCGTCTCGGCAAGGCGTAACCCTGACGGATTGCCTGGAAAATTGTGGCACGAGCGATTGGGCTCCGATGATCATGTATCATCTGAATTTCGGGGGCGGGCAGCTGACGCGGGCAACGACCCTGATGGCGGGGCGCCGGAAAACGCCCGTTCCCATGGCGATGGAAGAGCGTCATCTCTGCCTGCCGGCACCATCCGATCGCCGGGTTCGCATTGCGCCGCTGGCCTCGGTTCCCGCCGGGGTCGAGATCGGCTTCTCAGGGCTGGATTGGCTGCAGACCTGGCGTCATCGAGGACGTCATGGCGATGTGTTCTCTGTCGAGCCTGCCTCGCATGATCGCCGCCCCCGAGAGCAGCTCGGGCCCGCGCTGACCACCTTGCGCCCCGGAGAGGGCCGCGAATATCGGCTTTGTCTGCGGGTGCCTGCCGTGCTGCCCTAGCGAACTGCCCCGCGCACCCCCACGGGAAGCGCGTAAAGCGAGGTCGTGGCGGTGATGAACAGGGTCGAATTATGGACACCGCCAAAGGTCAGATTCGAGACGGTTTCGGGGATCGCGATATGATCGAGATGCTCTCCCGTGGCAGAGATCACCTCGACCCCCCGCGCGGAAGAACACCACAGATTGCCCAGTTCATCAACGCGCAGGCCATCGGGTACGCCGTGTTCGATCTGGAAATGATGTCTGGCTGGGCCAAGGCTGCGGCCATCGATCACATCAAAGGCAAAGATGTCGTGATGCCCGTCTGCGAAATGGGACCGGCTGGAATCGGCGACATAAAGAATCTGCTCATCGGGAGAAAAGGCCAGTCCATTGGGCATCAGCAGCGAGTCGCAGACGATCTCTGGACTGCCCATCGCATCCGGGGCCAGGCGATAGATATTGCAGCCGCCAATCTCGGAATCGCGCCGCATTCCTTCATAGTCGCTGAGAATGCCATAGGAGGGATCGGTGAACCAGATCGCACCGTCGCTGGCAATGACCAGATCATTGGGCGAATTCAGCGCCGCACCCTTGTAATGCGAGGCCAGCACCGTTTCCGTTCCGTCATGTTCGATACGGACAACAGAGTGGCTGAGATGGCGACAACTGACCAGCCGCCCTTGCGCGTCGCGAGTGCCACCATTGGTGAAATCGCTTCTCTCTTTCAGCACGCGACAGCCCAACCCCGGAATCCACTGCAACAGCCGGTTGTTGGGGATATCGGAAAATACCACGCTGTCGCTTGCCGGGAAATAGACCGGTCCTTCGCACCACATGCCATCACCGAACAGGCGTTTGGGGGCCATGCCGGGCAGGCCAAGCAAGGGATTGCGGCCTGCGATCAGGCGGCGGGTTGCTGGAACTTTTGTCGCCATGGTGGGTCTCGCTGTCCTGAAGATCTTTGGAATCATCCCACGGCTTGCGGGGTTTGACCATGTTTTGGTCGGTCCGATGACATGCCCGGACCAAGAGGTATCAATCGAGGTGAAAGACCTCTTCCATGCCGGCCCACCATTCACCGGCATCGCGGCTGGGCAGGGGGGCCTGCATGGGGCCGCAGATTTTCCACCAATCCTGCGTCACCGGATCGGCGGCAATGGCGGCATTGTCGGCCTCGAAATCCGAGCCGGTATACTCCCAATAACTGAACATCAGGTTCTCGGGCTGGCGCAGGAAGATCGAGTAGTTGGTGATGTTCGACTGGCGCAGGCGTTCCAGAACCTGCGGCCAGACATCGGCGTGAAGGCGTTTGTACTCGGCGACATGTTCGGGCCGAAGGCCGATCACCATTCCCATGCGTTTCATCGTGCTTTCCTATCCTGTGGTCACGGGGTCGAGGCCGTAAAACTGCGCCGCCGTGCCGCCGAAAATCGCAGCACGATCATCTTCGTTCAGCCCGGCGGTCAGTTGCTCTGCACAATCATGCCAACTGGCATAGTTCCCTTGCAGGTTCAGCACCGGCCAGTCGCTGCCCCACATCAGCCGCTGCGCCCCGAAACAGTCCAGAACATGGCGATAGGCAGGCCGCAATGTGTCGGCATTCCATCCCGGTCCATGTTCGGTGATCAGCCCCGAGAGTTTGCACATGATCGAGTCATGGCCTGCCAGCGACGAGATGCCTGCCAGCCAATCGGCCTGCATCTTGCGGGTCTTGGGAAAAGCCGGCTTGGCGCAATGGTCGATCACAATGGGAAGTTGCGGCAACTGCCGTGCGAGTTCATCGATCACCGGCAGATGGCGGGGGGTGATCAGCGCATCCATCCGCAGGCCCAGATCGGCCAGATGCGCAAGATTGTCCAGAACCTGCTTCTGCAGGACCCATTCCGTCCACTCGATATCCTGCAACATCGGGCGGACGCCCTTGAAGAGCGGATTCTGGGACAGTGCGACCAGATGCCGCCCGGCATCCGCCGCCGCCAGATCCACCCAGCCAACGACGCCCAGAATGGATGACGTCACGGCCGCCAGATCCAGCAGATAGCGCGTCTCGGCAATACTGTCGGCGGCCTGAATCACGACACTGCCTGCGATCCCGGCGGCCCGTCGCAACGGATCCAGATCGGCGGGGCCATGGTCGCGCCGGATCGGAGCGACGCTGTCATCCATCCAGGCATAATCACCGCGGCTGATTTGCCAGTAATGCTGATGTGCGTCGATTTTCATCGCCCCTCCCTTGCCGTCCCCGTTGACTTTTAGTTTTTAATCATAAAAAACCGATAAACAGAGGAGTTCGCGATGTCAACAACGCCTATCGTTCAGTTCGGCACCAGCCGGTTCCTGCAGGCCCATGTCGATCTGTTCCTGTCGCAGGCGACGGATGCGCTGGGGCCTGTCACCGTGGTGCAAAGCAGCGGTGATTCCGCCCGCGCGCGGCGTCTGGCCGCCCTGGCTGCGCCCGAGGGCTATCCCGTGCGCATTCGCGGCATTCGGAACGGTCAGGTCATCGACTGCGAACAGCGGGTGCATTCGGTCTTGCGGACATTGTCGACGGCGACCGACTGGTCGGCGATCACGTGCATCGTGACAGAGGAGGCGCAGATCATCCTGTCCAATACCTCGGATGCGGGTTTTCGTCCCGCGCCAGCGGATATGGGTGAGGTCTTTGACCAAAGCATGTCATTTCCCGCCAAGCTGACGCATCTGCTGTGGGCGCGGTTCAGGGAAAACGCGCGCCCCATCCAGGTGATGCCGACCGAATTGATTGCCCGAAATGGCGACGTGTTGCGCAGGCTGGTCCTTGATCTGGCCAGGCCCCTGTCGCCGGATTTCGCGGATTGGGTATCCGCGGATGTGACTTTCGTAAATTCGCTGGTGGACCGGATCGTCTCGGAAGCGATCGAGCCTGCCGGTGCGGTGGCCGAACCCTATGCGCTCTGGGCGATCGAGGATTGCCCGGGCCTTCTGCTGCCCTGCACGGATCCGGCCATTCAGGTGGTGCCCGCATTGGCGCCGGTCGAGACCCGCAAGCTCTATCTGCTGAACCTTGGTCACAGCTATCTGGTGGATGGATGGCTGGCGCGGGGCAAGACGGGGGCCGAAACCGTGCGTGACCTGATGGAAACGCCGGCGATCCTCGATGATCTCAAATCGCTTTACGACAAAGAGGTTTTGCCGGCTTTTGTCGCGGCAGGCATGGCCGAAGAAGCCATAGCCTATATCGACACCGTTCTGGATCGCTTTGCCAATCCGTTTCTGGCCCATCGGCTGGCAGATATTGCGCAGAACCATGAAGAAAAACTGGAACGCCGGATCGCGGCTTTCGTCGATTGGGCCACGCAACAGGGCAGTGACGCGGCCATGCCGCGCCTGCGCCGAATATCGCAAAGGGAGCGGATCGAATGAGGAACAGCAACCAGATCGGCACGACCCGGGTCAGGGTCAGCGATATCGCATTCGGCTGTTCGGGGATTGGCAATCTCTATCGCCGGATATCCGATCAGGAGGCATTTGCAGTGCTGCAAACCGCTTGGGACAATGGCATTCGCTATTTCGACACTGCCCCACATTACGGGCGCGGGCTGGCCGAGGCACGACTGGGTGATTTCCTGTCGGGCAAGCCGCGCGACCAGTTCGCCCTGTCCACCAAGGTCGGGCGGCTGCTTTCCCCTGGCGCGCCCAGGGAGGAAGCCGATGGCTTCATTGCGCCGCTGCCCAATGACGTGCGCTACGATTATTCGGGCGACGGTATCGAGGCCGCCTTCGAACAAAGCTGCGTGCGATTGCAAACCCGTTACATCGACATTCTCTATGTCCATGACATCGGCACATATACGCATGGTGCGGCGAATGATGCCCATATGGCCGATTTTCTGAACAGCGGACTGGATCGTTTGCAAGCGCTCAAGGACAGAGGTGCGATTGGGGCCTTCGGGCTGGGCGTCAACGAGAACCAGATCTGTCTGGATGTCATGGCCCATCGCGCGCTGGATGCGATCCTGCTGGCCGGAAGGCTGACACTGCTGGATCGCTCGGCGGAAGAAGAACTTGTGCCGAAATGCCGCAAGATGCGCACCAGCCTGATCCTGGGCGGGGTGTTCAATTCCGGCGTTCTGGCGACGGGCCCGGTTGAAGGTGCCAGCTTTGATTATGGCCCCGCGCCGGAAGAGGTGCTGAAAAGGGTCCGTAACCTGCAGCGCCGCGCCGAAGGGCTGGGCCTGCCTTTGGCAGCGGCGGCGCTGCATTTTGCATGCCACCACCCCGCGGTCGCATCGGTGCTGATCGGGACAGCGAAACCGTCATCGCTGACGCGCAATTTGCGCGCTTTGGAACTGCCATGGAGTGACGAGGCCCGCGCAGCCTTTGCCTAGGACAGGTTGTGGGTGCGCATTGATGCGCGCAACGTGTTCTTGGCCGTATCAAGATGGGCACGGGCTGCCGCAAGGGCGGCGGTCTCTTCGCGTGACTGCAGCGCATCAATCAGCGCCAGATGCTCCGCGATGGCGGCAGCATTGCGCTTTTTCTCGGTCTGCTTTTCCCATTGGTAATGATAGTGGAAAATGAGCGAGATGACCCGTTGGAACTCCTTGATGAACCTGTTGTTGACCGAACTTCCGATGGTTTCGTGAAAACGCTCGTCCAGGCGCGAGAAATCATGGTATCTGGTTTCGAGGTTTTCGGCCAGTTCCAGGTGGTCCTGCCGCAATTGCTCCAGCCGCGCCCAGATCGGATGATCATCAGGGCAGGCGATCAGATGTGAAATCGCGTTCATCTCGAGCACGGTCCGGAAATCCGACAGTTCGACGGCAAAATCCTCGGTGAATCCCAGAAGCTCCCAGCCGCCGCGATCGCGCCGTCGCACCAGACCAAAGCGGCTGAGCGAGGCCAGGAATTCCTGCAGCGAATGAGGCGGAACTTCGAAATCGCGGGCAAGCTGCGCCACATTCAGCGGCGTTCCCGCAGGCACGTCAAAGCGCAGAACCCAGTCGAAGAACCGTTCCTCCAGCACTTCGGGACTGGGCGGGGTAGAGGCGACCTCCATCCGATCCGTCGGCTTGGGCAGGCGCATCACGGTCTTGTTGCGGCCCTGCCATGAAATCACCCCGTCCTCATCCAGACGCGCCAATGCCGCACGAATGACTGTCCGGCTGACGTCCAGTTCCTCGGCCAGAGCAAGTTCGGAACTCAGCTTGGCACCAACGCCCAGACTGTGGCATCGTTTCAGCAGGCCGTTATAGGCATGCTTGAACCGCTCATCCGTGCGTGCCATTGCCTGTCCTCTCGTTGTTTTGTCGAAAATTATAAAAAACCGTTGACTGTGCGCAACCCTTGTCATTAAAAGTTTTTAATAATTGAGAACTTTTATGCGGGAGGTTACATGGCTGAACTGGTTCAACGTCTCAGACGGGCAGGGACATCGGCGCGCCTGTCGAAAGAGGCGTTCCACAAGTTGTCAGCCGTGTTGACGATGCTGATTCTGATCATGGTCTTCTCGATCGGAAACGGCGCATTCCTGTCGGTGAACAATGGCCTGACGATCCTGTTGCAGACCGCAGTCATCGGCATTCTGGGCATCGGGATGACCATGGTCATCATCACCGGCGGCATCGACCTGTCGGTGGGCTCGGTTCTGGCCTTGTCGGGCACGGTGACCGGGATGCTGGTCAAGGCGGGCGTTCCGGTGGTTCCTGCCATGTTCGGCGGGGTGCTGATGGGCGCAACCTGTGGCGTGATCAATGGCCTGATCGTGACCAAGATGCGCATCACGCCCTTTGTCGCAACCCTGGGCATGATGCTGATTGCGCGTGGCACGGCATTGCAGTTGACCGGCGCGGCACCGATTTCACAGCTGGGCGAAGCCTTTGGTGTGCTGGGCAATGGATCGCTGTTCCGGATCGTCGAAATGCAGGCCAATGGTTTTCCCCGTGTCGTCTTTCCGGGAATTCCCTATCCGGTGATCCTGTTGGCCGTTGTGGCGCTGGTGGTGTCCTATCTGCTGCGCCGTCGGCCCTTGGGGCGTCACATATATGCCACCGGCTCCAGCGAGGAAGCCGCGCGGCTTTCGGGCGTGAATACCGACCGCACCAAGATTCTGGCCTATGCCATGTCGGGCGCGCTGGCCGGGCTGGCCGGCGTGGTGCTGATGTCGCGCCTGATCACCGCCCAGCCCAACGAGGGTGTCATGTATGAACTTGACGCCATTGCGGCCGCCGTCATTGGCGGGGCGTCGCTGATGGGAGGGGTCGGCAATATCTCGGGCACCATGATCGGGGCCTTCATCATCGGAATTCTGCGCAACGGGCTGAACATGTCGGGCGTGTCCTCATTCGTGCAGCAAATCATCATCGGCGTCGTGGTGATCCTGGCAGTCTATATCGACCAGCTTCGCAGCCGCCGCTGATATCAGATCGAACAGATCCATTGGGAGGAGAAAGAAAAAATGTCCAACAAGACCAGATTGATGGCCGCAGCGGCCCTGACGGCGATCCTGCCGGTTACCGCGCTGGCTGGTGAAATTGCCGTGATCGTCAAGACAACGAATTCGAACTTCTGGCAAAACGTCAACAAGGGTGCATCCGCAGCCATCGAGGGGCAGTCCGAACACACGATGACCTTCAACGGTCCGGCTTCGGAAAGCGCGGTCGCCGATCAGGTCAATCTGGTCGAGAATGCCATCAACCGCGGGGTGTCAGGCATCGTTCTGGCACCCTCGGACCCCGAAGCCCTGGCGCCTGTCGTCAAGCGCGCCTATGAAAGCGGCATCCCGGTCGCGATCATCGATTCCGGTCTGGGAGAAGCCGCGAAGGGCACTTATCAAGCCTTCCTCTCGACTGACAACTGCGCCGCGGGTGAAACCGTCGCCAAGGCCATGGTCGATGCCGTCGGAACCGAGGGCAAGGTTGCCGTCATGTCCTATGTGGCCGGCGTCGGCTCGGAAATCGGCCGGGTCGGCTGTTTCATGGATTACCTCAAGGGCAACAGCCAGATTGAAATTGTCGGGCCACTGTATTCGCAATCTCAGATGGCCACCGCGCTGAACCAGACGACAGACATTCTGGCCGCGAATCCCGATCTGGTCGGAATCTTTGGAGCCAATGAGCCGACCGCTGTCGGCATGGGGCGGGCGATCGTCCAGGCTGGCAAGGCGGGCAAGCTGGCGGCCTTTGGTTTCGACGGCAATGGCGATCTGCAGGATTTTGTCAAGGATGGCACTTTGAACGCGATTGCGGTGCAGGGGTCTTTCCAGATGGGCGAATTGGGCGTGAAGGCGGTGATGGATGTGATCGCTGGCGAAAGCGTCGATGAATTCATCGATACCGGCGTCGTTCTGGTGACCAGGGACAATATCGACAGCCCCGAGGCACAGCACGTCCTGTATTGATCCTGCCAAAGGATCGGCGCAGCCCCAGGTTGCGCCGGTCACCCCTGTTTCGAATGAAAGCCACCTGCTCATGACCCTGCCACCGACTGCCCGGACACCGCTGGTCGAACTGATCGGCATCGAGAAACGCTTTGGCGGCCTGCATGCCGTCAATGATGTCTCGGCACATCTGATGCCGGGCGAAGTCGTCGGTGTTCTGGGCCATAACGGCGCGGGCAAATCCTGCCTGATGCGAATGTTGTCCGGCGCGATGATGCCCAATGCCGGCACCATCAAGGTCAACGGGCATCCGGTGCAGATCACCTCGCCCCAGGACGCGCGGGCGCAGGGGATCGAGACCATCTACCAGACCCTTGCGCTGGCCGATCATCTGGACGCGCCCGCCAATCTGTTTCTGGGCCGCGAACTGACGGACCGTTTCGGCAATCTGGACGACAAGAGGATGATGGCCGAGGCCCGGAAGGTCCTGCGGCGGCTGAACCCCAATTTCACCAATCTGAGTGATCCGGTCGCCAGCCTTTCGGGCGGACAGCGACAGGTCATTGCCATCGCGCGGGCGATCCATTTCGATGTCCGCATACTGATCATGGATGAGCCGACGGCGGCTTTGGGTCCGTCGGAAACGGCCATGGTGGCGGATCTGATCAAACAGTTGCGTGCCGAAGGGATCGGCATCTTCCTGGTCAGCCACGACATGCATGACGTCTTTGATCTCTGCGACCGGGTCATGGTCATGAACAAGGGGCGCAATGTCGGGACACATGCGATTCACGAAGTCACCAAGGATGATGTGCTGAGCATGATCATCAAGGGGTCGCTGCCCGATGACTGGACACCCCGCCAGCTGGAGACCCAATGATGAAGGATGCCGCCGTGGACAATTCAATGATGAGTTGTGGAATCTGTGTCGAACCCGGCCAATTCGCGCTGATCGACCGGCCGCGCCCGACAACCGCTCCGCCGGGGCAGGTTCTGGTGGATATTCAGGCCGTGGGGCTGTGCGGAACGGATTACCATATCCTGCAGGGCAAGCATCCCTATCTGGAATATCCACGGGTCATCGGCCATGAACTGAGCGGTCGCGTGGTGGCCGATCGCGGGCGGTTCAGGGCAGGCGAACTGGTGGTCATCAACCCCTATCTGTCTTGTGGCGATTGTCATGCCTGCCGTCGGGGCAAACCCAATTGCTGCGAAAATATTTCGGTCCTGGGGGTGCATGGCGACGGCGGCATGTGCGCGCGCATCGCGGTGCCCGAGGGAAACCTCTATTCAGCCGAGGGACTTGGCCCGCTACAGGCCGCGATGGTCGAATTTCTGGCCATTGGTGCCCATGCGGTGGCGCGCAGCGGTATCGGCAAAGGGGATCGGGTTCTGGTGACCGGCGCGGGACCCATCGGCATCGGCGTGGCCTTGTTCGCCCGGATCGCGGGGGCCGAGGTGCATCTGCTGGATGTCAGCCGGACTCGACTGGGGATGGTGAAGGAACGCTTTGGATTCAGCCATGTCCATCAGGTCGGAGAGCCAATGCTATACGGCGATCTGTCCAGCGGTTTCGATGCCGTCTTCGACGCCACCGGCAACAGGATTGCCATCGAGGCGGGGTTTCAATATCTGGCGCATGGCAGCACCTATGTGCTGGTCAGCGTGGTCAAGGATGACATCCGCTTTTCCGATCCCGAATTTCACAAGCGGGAAACACGGATCATCGGCAGCCGAAATGCGCTGGACGCGGACTTTCGCCATGTGATGCAGGCCATGCGCGAGGGTCGGATCGACTGCGATGCGCTATGTTCCGAGGTGATCGACCTTGCCGATCTGCCGGGGCGCTTTGCCGAACTGGCGGAAAACCGTGACAGCCTGATCAAGGCCATCGTGACAGGTCTTGCATGAGCGGGGCAGGGAAAACACTTCGGCTTCACCCCGATGACAACGTGGTGATCGCCATTGCGCCGCTCACGGACAGTCTTGGTCAAAAGGTCGGCTTTGGTCACAAGATAGCAACGCAGCCGATCTCGCGCGGAGAGATTCTGCGCAAATATGGCCAGATTATCGGCGTCGCGACCAGGGAGATCCCCGCTGGCGCACATGTGCATAGCCATAACCTGGGCATGAACGACCATCATCAGCCGCCCGCGCATTCCTCGCAGGTGCGCCCTCTGCCCGCGCCCACAAGAGCGGACAGCTTCTTGGGCTATCGGCGCGCTTCGGGCCGGGTCGGCACCCGCAACTACGTCGGCATCCTGACGTCGGTGAATTGCTCGGGGTCGGTGGCGCGCTTCATTGCCGAGGCGGCGATGCACCAGAACCTGCTGGCCGAATTTCCCAATGTCGATGGTATCGTGCCCATCGCGCATGGCAGCGGCTGTGGCATGGCCGCGTCAGGGGAAGGCTATGATACGCTGTTCCGAACCCTGTCCGGCTATGCTCGCAACCCGAATTTCGGCGCGGTTCTGATGCTGGGTCTGGGCTGCGAGGTGATGCAACTCCCCGATCTGGTCGGGCGGGCGAAGCTGAACGATCCCACGAGTTTTCGCTATATGACGATCCAGCAAAGTGGCGGAACCCGTGCCACCGTCGATGCCGGGCTTGCTGCCCTGCGTGAATTGCTGGCGCAGGCCAATCGCGCGACGCGCAGTCCCGAACCGGTGTCGCAACTGGTGCTGGGGATGCAATGCGGTGGTTCGGACGGGCTGTCGGGGATTACGGCGAATCCCGCACTGGGCCATGCCTCGGACCTTCTGGTGGCGCAGGGTGGCACCAGCATCCTGTCCGAAACATCCGAAATATATGGTGCCGAACATCTGTTGACCGCGCGCGCCGTCATCCCCGAAGTCGCACGGGCGCTGGAAGCCCGGCTTGACTGGTGGGAAGACTACTGCGCCCGCAATCTTGCCGAGATGGACAACAATCCCAGCCCCGGAAACAAGCGCGGCGGCCTGACGACGATCCTCGAAAAATCGCTGGGGGCGGTGGCCAAGGCCGGGTCAGCCCCCTTGAGCGGAGTCTATCTCTACGGCCAGCCGATAGATCGCCCCGGCCTCGTCTTCATGGACAGCCCGGGCTATGACCCCTGTTCCGTGACCGGGCAGATCGCATCTGGCGCAAATCTGATCGCCTTCACGACCGGGCGGGGCTCGGTCTCGGGCTATCAGCCGGTGCCCTGCCTGAAACTGGCCTCGAACAGCGGCATGTATCAGCGCATGTCCGAGGACATGGATATCGATTGCGGCCAGATCGTTGAAGGCGCCTCTATCGAGGAAAAGGGGCGCGAGATCTACCGGGCATTGCTGGACCTTGCATCGGGTCGCCCCAGCAAGAGCGAGGCACAGGGCTTTGGCGGGGTCGAATTCGTGCCATGGCAGATCGGGGCGGTGATGTAGGGCGCCGTTCAGCCGTCGTCCTGCAGAGATTCCTCGGCGACCTTTGTGACGATCACCGAACTGCTTTCCAGCGTCTTGTGAACCGGACACAGGTTGGCAATGCGCAGCAGGTCGTTCTTCATCTCCTCGGAAACGCCGCCCTCGACGCGGATATGGCGTTCGAAGCGGTCGATCTTGGCATCCTTCGGCCCGTCATGTCCGACGCAGTCTCCACAATCGGTGGCGTGCACCTTGCTGTGATTGACCTCGACCGAGATTTTCCCCGGGTTCAACCCCTTGCGATCTGCCCACATCCGCAACGTCATCGAGGTGCAGGCCCCCAGGCCGATGGCGACATAATCATAGGGTGAGGGGCCGGTCTCATCACCTCCGAAGCTCAGCGGTTCATCGGCCAAAAGACTGTGTCCGCTGGCATGAACGCGCTGTTGAAACTTGCCCGCGCCGGTTTCCGTTACCAGAACCGCACCCTGTTCGGCGACCGGATGCGTGCCGGGGCGGGGCTGGATATAGCGCGCGACCCAACCGGCAATGACACCTGCTGCGAATTCGGCATCTTCGGCCTTGCTCAACAGATGGTCCGCACCATCCAGCGAGATATAGCTCTTGGGATGTTTGGCGGCATTGAAGATCTGGGCGGCATTGTCGATACCGACGGTTGCATCGCGCGGAGCATGCAGGATCAGCAGGGGCTTGCGCAGCTTGGCGATCCGGTCGGTCAGACGCGTGCCGCGCGCATCTTCGATGAACTGGCGCTCGATGGTGAATGTTCGGCCCTGAAGCGAAACCTCGGCCCGGCCTTCGCTTTCGATCCGTGCAAGATCGGCGTCGAAGTTGTGCAGCACATGACTGACATCGGCCGGGGCACCAATCGTCACCACGGCATCGATGGTCGGCAGGTCACCGGCGGCCGCCAGAACGGCAGCCCCGCCCAGTGAATGGCCGATCAACAGGCGCGGGGCCTCGAACTGTTCGGTCAGATGCGAAGCCGCGCGTTTCAGATCCTCGATATTCGACGAAAAATTGGTCGAGGCAAATTCGCCATCCGAGGCGCCAAGACCGGTGAAATCAAACCGCATCAGGGCAATGCCATGGCGTGCCAGTCCCGTCGC
This sequence comes from Paracoccus seriniphilus, assembly GCF_028553745.1. Classification (NCBI taxonomy): domain Bacteria; kingdom Pseudomonadati; phylum Pseudomonadota; class Alphaproteobacteria; order Rhodobacterales; family Paracoccaceae; genus Paracoccus; species Paracoccus seriniphilus. Next base: position 358,074 of record NZ_CP067131.1, on the reverse strand, counting down.
GATGCGGCGCACCGCCATCAGATCCTTTGAACAGGTGAAGCAATGCGCGAACAGGGCATAGCCGGCAATCATTCCTTCGGGCAGATCCAGGCGCGCGGCCAGTTGCCCACCGTCATGACCCGTGAACTCCAGTTTCAGTGATTTCATCCCGCTCTCCCGGCATCTGGATATTTGCATCGCCTGGACAAGGCGTCCTCAGTCAGGCGGTGCGGTTGCAATACTGCAATTGGTGCCCGTCAGCTTTGAAATCAATGTCAGGCCCTTGCCTTCGCCAGATCCAGAACCGTTGCAGGCAGATCGTCCATGTCACGGATCATGCGATCTGGTTGATGTCCCGCCAACATGTTTTCCAGATCTGCGGGCACGGCATGGCTGCCACCGGCAAAGGCGATCGTGCGCATCCCCGCCGCCTTGGCGGCGATCAGCCCGGCGGGGCTGTCCTCGATGACGATCGCGTTTTCCGGCAGCGCATCCATTTGTCGGGCGGCATGAAGAAACACATCGGGATGGGGCTTCCCGCGCGCGACCATATCTGTGCTGAAGATATGGTTGCCGAAGAAGCCTTCCAGGCCGGTCAGCTGCAGGGATCGCCGGATCCGCGCGAGATTGCTGGAGGACGCAACGGTCTTGCCAAAGGTGATCCGCGCAAGCGCGTCTGCGACCCCGTTGACGGGTGCGAGATCGCGTTCGAAGCGCGCCAGAACATCGTGCTGAAAGCGGTCGGTATCAAGTGCAGGCAGCGAGACATCGAAATTCGCCTTGATATGCATGGTCGCATCGCCGACCGGCTTGCCCAGAAATGTGCGATAGGCATCCTCGGCCGAAATCTCGAAACCGCTGGCGGCACAATATTCGATCAGCAGAGAGATCGAGATCGGTTCACTGTCGACAAGAACCCCGTCACAATCGAAAATCAGCAGGGGCTCGGTCATGAAATGTCCTCATGTCGTATCAATCGGGCGGCGGTTTGCAAGGCCTCGAAGGCCTTGAAGCGATGCAGGTGATGGGCGGCACATCTGCCCTGGGTTGGAGCAAAGATTCGGCCCAGTCGAGACATATCATGCATGGCCTGCGAGACCGAGTCACAGGCACCGGCGGCAACGGCCCCCAGCATGGCCGACCCCAGCAGTACGGGCTCCTCGCAGGCGGTTTCGGCAAGCGGCAACCCACAGGAATCCGCCAGCAACTGCTTGACAAGGGGATGAGCCCCCGCGCCGCCGCTGATCACCACCAGTTCCGGTGCGACGCCATGTTCACGCTGAACATCAAGAATCTGGCGTAACCCATAGCCAAGACCGGAAATTCCGGCGACATACAGCGCGATCAAACCGTTCAGGCTGTCGTCCAGATCCATGCCGGCAATGACCGCGCGTGCGTCGGGCTCGGCAAAGGGGGCGCGGTTTCCAAGGAATTCGGGCACCACGACCAATTGCCGCGCCAGCGCGATCAACGCGGTGCTGTCCAGATCAAGCGCGGCAATCTCATCCAGCAGATAGGCCAGCACATGCTGTCCCCGTTCTTCCGCCCTTGCGCGGGCATCGGGATAGGCGGGATGGCATTTGACAAGATGGGCGATTGCCTCGCCTGCGGCTGACTGGCCACCCTCGTTCAGCCACAGGCCGGGGATCATCGCGGCGAAATAGGGGCCCCAGACACCGGGAACGAATTTCCCTTCCGTGGTCGATGACATGGTGCAGGCCGAGGTTCCAAAGACATAGCCCAGACGCGCCGTGGCATCACCATGTCCGCCCCGCGCGCCCACCGTTCCTATCCCGGCGGCATGGGCGTCGATGACGCTGACCGCAACGGGTGTCCCGGCCTGCAAGCCCAGTTCGGCGGCGGCTTCATCGGACAGACCCGATCCCAATGCGGTCCCGACATCCAGTATCCGGTTGCCGATCCGCTGGAAGCCTTCGTCGGCCAGTTCGCTCAGGCCGATCTGGCGAAAGTAGTCGCCATCCCAACGGTCTTCATGGCCCAGATAGGTCCATTTGCAGGTCACCGTGCAACGAGAGCGGGCAAGGTCGCCGGTGGCGCGCCATGTCAGGTAATCGGGCAAATCCAGAAAAGCCCCGGCGCCGTGATAGGTCTCGGGCAGGTTTTCCTTCAACCACAACAGTTTCGGGGTCTGCATCTCGGGCGAGATGATGCCACCCACATAGCTCAGAACGTCGTGACCGGTGGCATTGATCCTCTGCGCCTGATCCGTCGCGCGGTGATCCATCCAGACAATGATATTGCGCGTGTTGTCGCCGGACCTGCTGACCGTCAGCGGCGCATGATCCCGGTCCAATACGACCAGGGAACAGGTCGCGTCGAATCCGATCCCGGCGATGGCCTGTGGCGAGACGCCGCCTTGCGTCAGCGCCTGTCTGACGCAGTGGCATACCGCCTGCCAGATATCCTCGCTGGATTGTTCGGCGATATATCCCTCATCGCGAAACATCGCGATGTCGCGCTTGGCGTGGGCCAGCAATGTCCCGTCCCTGCCAAAGATTCCGGCACGTGCGCTGCCGGTGCCGACATCCACGCCCAGAAAGAACTGGTCCTGCTGAAGTTCTGCCATGGTCCCCCGCCTTCCTTTGCTTGCACCCGTTCCCGTCACTTACAGATCGACGCTGTTGGGCAACAGAACCAGATCGCGAATGGTGACATTGCGCGGGCGAGTCAGCATGAACAGGACACATTCCGCGACTTCGGTCGGCTGCATCAGGCTGCCATTGGCCAGGGCCTCGTCCATCTTGGCCTTGGGCCAGTCATCCAGCAGGGCGGTGACGACCGGACCGGGCAAGATCGCCCCGACGCGCACGCCATGCGGGGCCATCTGGCGGCGCACGGTATGGGTGAAGGCCTGTACGGCATGTTTGGATGCGGTATAGATCGGTTCCCAGACAACGGGGATCACCCCGGCGACCGAACTGGTCATGATGATATCGCCACGCTTCTGGGCCACCATATGCGGCAGTACCGCACGGACCGAGCGGAAAGCCGCATTGATGTTCAGGTTCAGCATGTGATCCCAGTCGTCGGGATCTCCCTCAAGCACATTGCCCCCGACATAGGCACCGGCATTGGCGTGAAAGATGTCCAGCCCGCCGGTCTGGCGCAGGATGTCATCCAGCATGGTTTTCACGCTGGACGGGTCCAGCAGGTTGGTGACGACCGGAAAGGCGTTCGGTCCCAGTTCGTCACAGATTTCCTGCAGCCGGTCTGCCGCATAATCGACCAATGCGACCTTTGCACCGGCCTGTAGAAAGGTCTTCGCGCATTCCAGTCCAATTCCTGACGCAGCACCGGTTACGGCGGCGACGCGGCCTTCTAGGCTGTTGCTCATCATGTCCTCCTGTCGGGAATGTCAGTGTCGCGCCACCCGATCGGGCGCGCCGTGATATTCGTTCCCCGGTCAGTCATGGCAGTTTCGGATGCCCACACGTGACGGCACGGCTGCCATGGTTCCCCCTCCCGGCTGATCGCCCTTCCGACGTGCAGCATGAAAGCCTTTGCCGGAACGCGAGCTTGATACAATGGATGTGCAATCAATACAAATGTAAAGTCAGCCGCCATCGGGTCAGGAATCACCCGTCAATCTTGCGGGCGCGGATGACGGTGTGATGGCTGACAATCTCATAGCCCATGCGCCGGACCAACTCCTCGCGCAGGCGGTTGATTTCATCGCTGGCCAATTCGATCACATCACCGCTGTCGACATCGATCAGATGGTCATGATCTGCCGTCGGGGTGATTTCATAGCGCGCCGATTCATTCTCGAAGCTGAGGCGGCGGATCAGCCCGGCCTCTTCCAATGCGGACAGCGTGCGATACACGGTCGCCAGCGATACGGAATCATCAATCGCCCGCGTGCGCACGAACAGTTCATCCGCGTTCGGATGATCGGCGGATTTCATCAGCACCGACAGCAAGGTCATTCGCTGTTGCGTCGCGCGAAGCCCTGCATCCCGCAGCGCCTGTGTCAGGTCGTTGATTTCAGCGGCCATCGCATTTCCTTCCGTCGTCTTTCCTTCAGATAGCGCGAAGCGGCGACAACGACAACAAAATGCGAATGTGTCTCATTACGCTTGACTATTGCGAATGAGTTGCATTTACATGCAACGACAGAATGCAAACAGGCAGGACACGGACAGGGCGATCATCATGACCACGACAAGAATTCAGCTGGCCGTTGCTGCGGCGGTTCTGGCAATCAGCGCCAGCACGGCATGGGCCGACGACCGCATGAAGGTTGTGACCACCTTCACGGTGCTTGCCGATATGGCGCAAAACGTGGCGGGGGATGCGGCCGATGTCGTGTCGATCACGAAGCCGGGCGCCGAAATTCACGGCTATGAGCCCACGCCGCGTGACATCGTCCGTGCACAGGGTGCCGATCTGATCCTGTGGAACGGCCTGAACCTTGAACGCTGGTTCGAGCAATTCCTGCGCAATATGCGCGATGTTCCCTCGGTGACGCTGAGCGAGGGGATCGAGCCCATTTCGATCACTTCGGGCAGCTATGAGGGAAAGGCAAATCCTCATGCCTGGATGGGTCTTGATAACGCCCTGGTTTACATCGAAAATATCGCCGCGGCATTTCGCGAGCACGACCCTGACAACGCCGAGGTATATGAACGCAATGCCGCTGCCTACAAGGAAGAGCTGCGCGCCACGCTGGAACCGCTGCGCGAACAGATTGCCCAGGTGCCCGAGGATCAGCGCTGGCTGGTCACCTGCGAAGGTGCCTTCAGCTATCTGGCCCGCGATTTCGACATGAAGGAACTTTATCTCTGGCCGATCAATGCCGATCAGATGGGCACGCCCCAACAGGTCCGCGCGGTAATCGACGGCGTTCGCAAGAACAGGATTCCCGTGGTCTTTTGTGAAAGCACGGTCAACAGCAGCCCCGCCCGACAGATCGCCCGCGAGACAGGCGCACATTTCGGAGGCGATCTCTATGTCGACAGCCTGTCTGAACCCGACGGGCCCGTGCCGACCTATCTTGACCTGCTGAGGGTCACCTCTTCGACCATCGCCGATGGTCTGGTCGAGGGCTTGGCCGAACAAGCCGACAACTGAGCGATCCATCCCCAATAGAAACGCCAATGCAGCAAGAGAGCACCCTGATGCAAGATGATCCGACCCCGACTTCCCGAGATCCATCCCCAGGCATCAGTGCAAGAGACGTGACGGTGACCTATCGCAATGGCCACACCGCGCTGCGCCACGCCAGTTTCGAGATCCCGCGCGGCACCGTGACGGCCCTTGTCGGAGTCAATGGCGCGGGGAAATCGACGTTATTCAAGGCGATGATGGGTTTCGTCCGGGTTGCGGGCGGCGAGATCAGCCTGCTAGGGATGAGCATTCCCCAGGCCCTGCGGAAAAATCTGGTGGCCTATGTGCCCCAGGCGGAGGAAGTCGACTGGTCTTTTCCGGTGCTGGTCGAAGATGTGGTGATGATGGGCCGATACGGCCACATGGGAATGCTGCGCCGCCCCTCGCGGGTTGACCATCAGGCCGTCGATGAGGCGCTGACCCGCGTCAACATGCAGGATTTCCGACATCGCCAGATCGGCGAACTGTCCGGCGGACAGAAAAAGCGGGTCTTTCTGGCCCGCGCGCTGGCGCAGGAAGGGAAGGTGATCCTGCTCGACGAACCCTTTACCGGCGTTGACGTGAAAACCGAGGAACAGATCATTGCCCTGCTTGGCGAGTTGCGTGCCGAGGGGCGGGTGATGCTGGTCTCGACCCACAATCTTGGCTCGGTCCCCGAATTCTGCGACCGGGTGGTTCTGGTCAAGGGCACGGTGCTGGCCTATGGCCCCACCGAAACCACCTTTACACGCCACAATCTCGAGGCCGCTTTCGGCGGTGTCCTGCGCCACTTCACGTTGGGCGGCGATACGCTGCACGACGATGCCGATCCGCGTCACGTGACCATCATCTCGGATGATGAACGTCCGCTGGTCCAATATGGCGACCGGACACATACGCGCGAGGATCGTGAATCATGAACATCCTGCTGGAGCCATTTTCCTATGGATATATGACCAATGCGATGTGGGTCTCGGCCCTTGTCGGGGCAGTCTGCGCCTTTCTGTCATCTTATCTGATGCTGAAGGGCTGGTCCCTGATCGGTGATGCCCTGTCCCATTCGGTCGTTCCCGGCGTGGCGGGCGCCTATATGCTGGGCCTTCCCTTTGCCTTGGGCGCATTCCTGTCGGGCGGGCTGGCCGCAGCGGCAATGTTGTTCCTGTCGGACCGCTCGGGTCTGAAGGTCGACGTGGTGATCGGCCTGATCTTCACGTCCTTCTTCGGACTTGGCCTGTTCATGGTCTCGATCAATCCCATGGCGATTTCGGTGCAGACCATCACCATGGGAAACATTCTGGCCATTACCCCCGAGGATACCTTGCAACTGGCCATCATCGGCTTTGTGTCGCTGGCGGTGCTCTTGCTGAAATGGAAAGATCTGATGGTGGTCTTCTTTGATGAAAACCACGCCCGATCAATCGGCCTGCGCCCGGCGCTTTTGAAGGCGGTGTTCTTCATTCTGCTCTCTGCCTGCGTGGTGGCCGCCATGCAGACGGTGGGTGCCTTCCTGGTCATCGCCATGGTGGTGACGCCCGGCGCGACGGCCTATCTGCTGTGTGATCGCTTTCCCCGCCTGATCGCCCTGTCGGTGGTGATCGGCGCAGCGACCAGCTTTCTGGGGGCCTATCTCAGCTATTTCCTGAACGGGGCCACCGGCGGCATCATTGTCTGTCTGCAAACCCTTATCTTCCTGACGGTCTTTGTCCTTGCCCCCAAGCACGGCCTTTTGGCGGCAAGGGCCAAGGCCGCCGCAGCCCTGCACGACAAGGAGATGATCTGATGTGGGAGGAATTGTGGCTGCCGATGCAATTCGCCTTCATGCAGGATGCCCTGCTGATTTCGGCCTTGGTGGCGGTGCCGACGGCCTTGCTGTCCTGCTTTCTTGTGTTGAAGGGCTGGGCGCTGATGGGGGATGCCATCAGCCATGCGGTTCTGCCGGGGATCGTGCTGGCCTATATCCTTGGTTTCCCGCTGATCATCGGCGCGTTCGGGGCCGGTATGGTGACGGCCCTGACAACCGGCTATCTGTCCGACAACAGCCGCGTCAAACAGGATACCGTGATGGGCGTGGTGTTTTCAGGCATGTTCGGTCTGGGGATCGTGCTTTACACCTCGATTTCCTCGGATGTGCATCTGGATCACATCCTGTTTGGCAATATGCTGGGGGTCGAGCCAGTCGATCTGTGGACCGCAGGGCTGATCGGTGGCTTCGTCTCGGCTGCGCTGCTGCTGAAATGGAAGGATCTGATGCTGCACGCCTTTGATCCCGCTCAGGCACGGGCTTCGGGGTTGCCGGTCAATCTGCTGCATTATGGCTTGCTGACCTTGCTGTCGCTGACGATTGTGGCGACACTGACTGCGACCGGGCTGATCCTTGCCGTAGGCCTGTTGATTGCGCCGGGTGCGATTGCCTTCCTGCTGGTGCGCAGCTTTGGTGCGATGCTGGTCGTGGCGGTCCTCGTGTGCCTTGGGGCAATGCTGGGCGGGGTCTATCTCAGCTTCTTTCTCGACAGCGCCCCGGCTCCGACGATCATCCTGATCCTGACGGCCATTTTCATTCTGGCTTTCCTGCGCAAGACCCTCTTTCGGCAAAGCAGCGTGTCAATTTGAGTGAACTGTAGCGGGTTTTCCCCTGTCGCCTCGGATTTCTGCGGAACATAATGGCGGGAATCGTGTTGGGGGCCACGCCCAGAATTTTTGCGAAACGGGAAATCGGATATGAAATTTCGGAAATACATGTCGCTTGTTGTGGCTGGCCTTGCGCTTGGCTCGGGGATGGCATCGGCGCAGGTCGTGGTCTCCTCCAAGATAGACACCGAGGGCGGCATTCTGGGGACGATGATCGTCAAGGCCCTTAATGCTGGCGGGATCGAAACCGAAAACCGTTTGCAACTGGGAGGCACACCGATCCTGCGCGAGGCGATCACCGCAGGAGAAATCGACATCTATCCCGAATATACCGGCAATGCGGCCTTCTTTTTCAACGAAGCCGAAAGCCCGGTCTGGAAAGACCCCGAGGCCAGCTATGCCCGCGCCGCAGAGCTGGATCTTTCGGCCAATGATATTGTCTGGCTGCCGCCGGCCCCAGCCAACAACACCTGGGCGATTGCCCTGCGTGGCGATGTTGCGGGCGAACATGATCTGGTCAGCATGAGCGATCTTGGTGCCTTCATCGAATCCGGGGGCGAGGTCAAACTGGCGGCCTCGGCCGAATTCGTGAATTCGGCGGCGGCGCTGCCGTCCTTTCAGGACACATACGAATTCGAACTGTCGTCCGATCAGCTGGTAATCCTGTCGGGCGGCGATACGGCGGCAACCATAGCCGCAGCCGCACGCGGCACCAGCGGCGTCAATGCCGCCATGGTCTATGGCACCGATGGCGGCATCAGCCCATCCGGTCTGGTGGTGATGGAGGATGACAAGAATGTGCAGCCCCTATATCAGCCCGCTCCGCTGGTTCGCGGCGAAGTTCTGGAAGCCCACCCCGAGATTGCCGAGCTTCTGGCCCCGGTTTTTTCCCGGCTTGATCTGGAAACATTGCAGGAATTGAACGCGCGGGTGCAGATCAACGGTGAGCCGACCGATGCGGTGGTCAGTGACTTCATGTCATCCGCCGGGCTGCTGGACTGATCCGGCGATTGTCGAATGGCGGATGACCTCATGGCGACGGGTGGCCGTCTGGACAGGCTTGGCACCCTGATCGGTGCAATCATCGCTGTGGGGGCTTTGCTGCCATTCGCGTCCCTGCGCGCCAACCGCATCGTGCAGGGCGAGGGGGTGGCCTTCTGGCAGGCCCTTCCTGTCGCGCAGTCCGGTTTGCTGCTGGCGGCCTTGTGCGTGGCTGTCATTGGCGGCTTGTTGTTGCGGTCCCGATCTCTGCGTCTGGTCAGCAGCCTTGGCGCCTTGGCGGCTCTGCTGATCCTGATGGGGCAGGCAGGTAACCATCTGACCCCTGCGGACAATGATCTGGCCCGTGTCTCGCCTGCCAGTGGGTTCTGGGTGCTGTTGTTCGGGCTGTCACTTGCGGTAGCAGATGCGCTGACGCGATTGAATTTGCTGCCTGTCTGGCGGATTTTCGGCGTGTTTCTGACCGCGGCGGCATTGGTGGCCCTGCTTGGGTCCGGCCAGTGGGATGCCCTGTCCGTGATGAAGGAATACGATGTGCGCGCTGCCACCTTCTGGCGCGAGGCGCAGCGGCATTTGATGCTGGCCTTCGGCTCGCTGCTGGCGGCGGTTGTTGTCGGCGTGCCACTGGGCATCGTCTGCTTTCGCCTGCCGCGCGTAAGAGCAACGGTGCTGAACCTGCTGAACATTGTGCAGACCATCCCTTCGATCGCCGTCTTCGGGTTGCTGATCGCGCCGCTGGCATGGCTCGCGGCCAATATCCCCGGCGCGGCGGCCAGTGGAATTTCCGGCATCGGGGCCGCACCCGCACTGGTCGCCCTGTTTGCCTACTCATTGCTGCCGGTCGTGTCCAACACGCTGTTGGGGCTGGAAAATGTCCCGGCGCGGCTGCGCGAGGCCGCATTCGGCATGGGCATGACGCGGTGGCAGACATTGTCTTCGGTCGAGGCACCGCTGGCCTTCCCTGTGATCCTGACCGGTATTCGTATCGTGCTGGTGCAGAATATAGGTCTTGCCACGATTGCCGGACTGATCGGAGGCGGAGGTTTCGGAGTCTTCGTCTTTCAGGGGATGGGACAGACCGCGACCGATCTGATCCTGCTGGGTGCATTGCCGACCGTTCTGCTGGCGACCGCATCTGCCGTCCTGCTGGATGCGGCAGTTGAACTGAGTGAAGGCCCGGGAACAAGGAGCGCACGCCCATGATCGAGCTTGAGTCGCTGACCAAGGCCTATGACGAAAATACGGTCGTGGACCGCGTTTCGCTGACGGTCGATTCCGGCACCATCGCCGCCATCGTCGGAACCTCGGGTTCGGGCAAGACGACCCTGCTGCGCATGATCAACCGGCTGGTCCAGCCCAGTTCGGGGCGCATTCTGATCGACGGGCAGGATACCAGCCGTGTCCCGCCCCACGAGCTGCGCCGCAAGATCGGCTATGCCATTCAGGGGCACGGGTTGTTTCCACATCGCAGTGTGGCGCGCAATATCGGCACGGTGCCGGGGCTGCTCGGCTGGGATCGGGCCCGGATCGGCGCGCGCGTCGATGAGTTGCTAGAGATGTTTGGACTGGAGCCTTCCGAATTCCGCGACCGGATGCCCCATGAGTTGTCAGGTGGCCAGCAACAGCGCGTCGGCGTTGCACGGGCCCTGGCGGCGCGACCCAATATCCTGCTGATGGATGAACCCTTTGGCGCGCTGGATCCGATCATCCGGGCCAAGGCCCAGGACGATCTGCTGGCCATCCAGCGTCGTGTCGGCACCACCATCGTGCTGGTGACCCATGACATGAATGAAGCCATCGCGCTTGGCGACAATATTGCGGTGATGGATCAGGGACGGCTGCTGCAATATGCCCCACCCAAAGAGATCATCGCGGCCCCCGCAACCCCCTTTGTCGAGGCCCTGATCGGTGCCGAGGATCGCCCGTTCCGCATTCTGGCTCTGCGCGACATCAGGGATCTGGTCGAGCCGGGACCGGCAGATGGCCCGGCGATAGACTCTGCCTCCTCGGCGCGGGCCGCCTATGCCGAACTGTTGTGGTCGGGCAGGGCAGCCGCGCCGGTGCGCGAGGGTGATCGCGTAATCGGGCGCATTTCCCTGCATGTGCTGGAAATGCAGGCGGCAAGACCGACATGAGCGGCGCATTCATCATCAGGTTGCTGGTGCTGGCGCTGCTGAGCGCATTTCTGATCGCGCCGGAAATCTTTGCGCCTTTTTTCGCGCTGTTCACGACGCGCGGTGCGCCCGCCATCTATACCCAGACCGATATGCTGTCGCTGGCGCTGAACCATCTTGCGCTGGTGGTTGCCGCGGTTTCGGCCGCGACCGTCATTGCGGTGGGGCTGGCGGTTCTGGTGACGCGCCCGGCCTGGACCGAATTCCTGCCGCTGTCGCGGGCGCTGGCCAATATCGGCCAGACCTTTCCGCCGATCGCGGTGCTGGCCCTGGCGGTGCCGGCGATGGGGTTTGGCAACGGCCCGACCCTGATTGCCCTGTTTCTTTACGGGCTGCTGCCGATCTTTGAAAATACCATGACCGGGCTGTCGAACCTGCCGCCATCGGTGCAGGAGGCCGCCCGAGGCATGGGCATGTCGGACCGGCAACGGCTGTTACAGGTCGAACTGCCTTTGGCCATGCCGGTCATCCTGGGCGGGATCCGGCTGTCGACGGTGATCGCGATTTCGACGGCGACCATCGGATCGACCGTGGCCGCACGGACCTTGGGCGAAGTCATCATCGCCGGGCTGCTGTCCAACAATATCGCCTTCATCCTGCAGGGTGGTCTGGTCGTGGGGGCGCTTGCGGTGCTGATCCATGACGGCTTTGTCGCGCTGGAGCGCCGCATTGCAGCAGGAACCGGCGCAGGACGGTCCTGATCTGCGCCGCAATCGTCGCGGCCCGGATCGTTTTTGCGTGCCGCCGCGAGGCTCATCCCAAGAAACGGGCGATCCAGGCGGGCAAAGCCGATGATGCCTGGCCGCTGCACGCCGCCTCCGCGCATTGGGCAAGTGATCCGAAACGCACGGCACGATTGCTTAGGCCCGGCGCATAATGGGCATATTTGCCGGAATTGGTCATCAACACCCGGGCTGAAGGCGGGAACACCGGTTCCGAAATCGAACACCAGCACAGATCGGGAAGGATCTTCACACCAGCCGCTTGCAAACGTGCCTGCACGCCATTTTCAGCGATACTGGCAAGCGTTCCGCGTCCCACGGTGATGATGGTGGTGACATCCGGATGGACCGTTCTGCCCTCCATCAGATCGGCAAAGGCAGCGGATTCTGCGGCGGAAAAATGCGGGCTGCCAAGCGCAACCAGATCGACCGCTGCGGCACCCTGATTGAAACCGGCCCAGAGCCGGGCGAATTCCGCTGCACCGATGGTCAGGTGATCGGCATCCGCTGTTGGCGGAAGATTGGCCTCGGGCGTAATGCCGGCGATATGCAGCATGGGCGAGGCCGACGTGGTGCCAAAGGCGGCGCAGAGTGCCTTGAGGTCATCACGGGATGGCGTCGTTCGCTCCAGCCCGCGGATCAGCGGTATTCGGTCGGGCGCAGCCTGACCGACCAGCCAGCCCAGCATCGGCCAGAAGGCATCATCGAAATCACGGGGCAAAGCAACATCGATGACCCTGCGCGGCGCACGGTTTTCATCAAGATAAACCCCGGCACGCGGCGCCCGTCCGGTCAGCGCGATGCAGAGATCCATGAAATCGGCATGTTTGATGCTGCGCGCCCCCAGAACGGAATTGGCATAGATCACTGCATTGCTTTCGGCCCATGCGATGTCCTCGCCCGGAACCGGCTTGTCCTCCAGCAGGTAGGGCGCGCAGGTAAAGGTCGGATGCGCGCCCATCTCGACATAGGCATCGGCAAGCTGGCTTGCCGGCAGTCCGAATTCCTCGCCGACTCCTTGGGCATGCCAATTGGCATGATCGACCGAAATGGCATTCATCGTGGTAGGCACCCGCACCCGCGCGCCCAGATCCGCCATGCGACGTGCAAAGACCAGAAAAGCCGGGCCGGCATAGATACAGCCGTCGATATGAACCCGGGTCACATCGGTCAGGCTTGCAGCCCCCTGAACGGTGGCCATCGTGGTTATGATCTCCATTGCCAATCGGACCGCTTCACCATGGGCACCGGACAGGAACTCACGATCCGTCTCGTTCAGATGCAATGCGCTCGGGACGACAGGATCAAGCGCCAGATTCAGTGGTCCGGCCCGCAACCGCATGGCAGAGATCGTGGCATTTTCCTGCCCGGCCACGGCGTCATATTCATCGGCGGACAACCGCAGCACCGCGATGTCATGGCCGAACAGGCGCGAGGCAACCAGAGCGCCAAGCGTCAGGATATCCTCGGGTTCGCGAAAGATCAGCGCCTTCGGTGCCGCCCCGGCAAAGGTCAGCCCCAGCAACACGCCGCTGCCGGTGCAGGACCCTCGGCTTGTCGGCATCATCACGATACGCCCCGCCAGACTGCATCCATATTGAGGATGATGGGCATCAATGATGCGGCCCGTCGCAGGATCGACGCCCCCCCCAGAGGCTGAGTCCTTGCGCGCATGAAAGGATCGGCCCCTCACAGGTCGATGAAACGATCGATTGTGCCAAATCACGTCCTTTCCCTGCATGTGCCGGTCGCGGGGCCAACTGTGACAAGGAAAAACAGCTTCAGCCGACTTTTCTGCGTTTTGTCACCGGCAAGCGAGATGCAATCGTTGCCTGAAACTCGAGATTATGCTTAAACGAGCATAGATGGTAATAAAAGACAATTTTATCCTGAACGGAAAAGCACATGGCAAGCGCCGCAGTGGATGATTGGGAAGCCGAACGTCAGCACCTGAGAAACGAGTTGGGCAACCGCATGAAAGCCATTCGCCAGAACTGCGGCTTGACGCTGGAGGGCGCGGCCCAACGTTCGGGACTGGCGTTGTCGACGATTCACAAGATCGAAAACGGTCGCGTTTCGCCAAGCTATGAAAATCTGGTGCGCATGGCGCGGGCCTATGACATCGGCATGGAACGGCTGTTTTCCTCGGATCATGACACCAATCCGACGACGCGCATGACCGTGACCCGCGCCGGGGCAGGGCGCGTCGTGCGCAGCAAGAACTTCGAATATGAAGTTCTGTGCAATGCGCTGACCGACAAGAAGATCATCCCGCTGGTGACGCGTGTAGAACGGCGCGAGCCTTTGACCGTCAAGGATCTGGAATCTCATGATGGTGAAGAGACTATCTTCGTTCTGTCCGGGCGGGTCGAGCTGACCGTTGAACATTACGAACCCGTCGCGCTTGAACCGGGCGACTGCGCCTATTTCGACAGCACACTCAAGCATGGGCTGCGCGCGCTGGATGAAGGTGAAACCAAGGTTTTCTGGGCCTGCACCTATATCGATGTCGACAAATAGCAGGTCGCAGCGAACTTACCCCCTGAACCTTTCCAAGGAGAAAGCCCGAAAATGGCTGAGCCACAAGTGATTTCCGTAGAGGACCTGCTGCAGCGGGTCGGATCGATCTTTGAAAGCTGCGGTCTGCGGCCCGAAAGCGCCCAGGCGGTTGCCCGCGTCATCGTGGCCGGTGAGCGTGACAACTGCAAATCGCATGGCATCTATCGCATCGAAGGCTGCTTGCGGGTGCTGCAGGCAGGAAAAGTGGTGCCGGATGCCATTCCCGAGGTCGTGGATTCGGGCAAATCGGTGATCGAGGTCAAGGCTCATGGCGGCTTCTCGCCTCCGGCCTTCGAGGCGGCCCTGTCGACATTAGTCGGACGCACGAAGGAAAACGGAGTGGCCGCGCTTGTCATCCGCGATTGCCTGCATTTCTCGGCCCTTTGGCATGATGTCGAGGCTTTGGCGGCCAATGGGCTGGCCTCGCTGTCCATGTGCCCCAGCTATGCCTCGGTCGCGCCGACCGGCGGCAGTGAGCCCCTGCTGGGCACCAATCCCATCGCCTTCGGCTGGCCGCGCCCCGATGCGCATCCCTATGTGTTCGATTTCGCGACCTCGGTCGCCGCGCGCGGAGAGATCGAACTGCACCGGCGGGCGGGCACGCCGATCCCCGATGGCTGGGCCGTGGACCGCGAGGGAAATCCGACCAATGATCCCGAAGCCGCGCTGGCCGGAGCCATGCTGCCTTTCGGCGCGCACAAGGGGTCGGCAATCTCGACGATGGTCGAGCTTCTGGCCGGGGCCATGCTGGGCGAGTTCATGAGCAAGGAGGCACTGGATTTCGTCGGGGGCACGCATCTGCTGCCGCGCCACGGCGCTCTGGTCGTGGCCTTTGACCCGGCAACATTCGCCGCGCGCAGCGGTCGCGATCCGCTGGCCGAAGGCGAAAGATTGCTGACCGCCATCAGCGGGCAGGGCGCGCGCCTGCCGTCCCAGCGCCGCTTTGCCGCCCGAGAGCAATCCCTGCGCGACGGGATCAAGCTCAGCGCCGAGGAAATGGCCCAGCTTGACCGCTTTGATCGTGAGGGGCTTACTGCCGTTCAGGACTAGGTGTCGAACTGCACAAGACAAGGGGCAGGAGGAAACTCCATCCGTCCCTTGTCGAGAATATCCGCCCGAAACTTGGCGCGGACAGACCGGAGTTGCCCGCAATCGGGATTGTCATGGATCGCCATGAGGTTGTGTTGACGATCCAATCCCTGCTCTTTCAGGAAGCTGAATAACTATTTTAACCCAGATGGATATCGCATCAATCTCATCTTATGCATGAATAATTCTTGCTCTTCTGTTCGGTCAGATTGACGATGCGTGCCTTTCCGGAAATGTGATCCTGCTCTGTTGGCCCAACCGGTCAGGATCGGTGGATTTGCCGCAGGTACCGGTTAATCAGTCCGGGGTAGGCTGTCCCCCAACTCCATGACTTTGCGGATGGAGTTTCCTTCCTCTTTCAAGAGGTCGACAAGAGCTTGGGTTGCGGTTTCGGCATGACGCAGGAACTCGATGAACTTGGCAGCCAGGTCGGGCAACGCCCTGTGGCGCGGATCATGCGTGATAACGGCATCCAGGTGCTGCGCAGCCGCAAGTTCAAGCGCACGACCGACAGCAATCACACCTTCAATATCGCGCCCAACCTGTTGCGTCAGGATTTCACCGCAAGCGCCCCGAACCAGAAGTGGGCGGGAGACATCACCTATCTTTGGACCCGCGAGGGATGGGCCTGTCTTGCCGTGATCATTGACCTCTATTCGCGACGGGTGATCGGATGGGCCCTGAGCAACCGCATGAAACAGGATCTGGCCTTGCGCGCTTTGGACATGGCGATTGCCCTGCGAAAGCCGCCCCCGGGCTGCATCCACCACACTGATCGCGGCGCCCGATACTGTGCCCACGAGTATCAAAAGCATCTGCGCAAGCACCACTTGGTGCCGTCGATGAGCGGAAAGGGAAATTGCCATGAAAATTCGGCCGTCGAGAGCTTCTTCACGTCGCTGAAGGCCGAATTGATCTGGCGCCGGACCTGGCAGCCCCGCAGAGAGGTCTAACTGGCCGCCTTCGAATACATCAACAGCTTCTACAACCCACGCCGACGGCATTCGGCCATCGGCTGGAAATCACCCGTGGCTTGCGAAAAGATCGCCGTCTAACATGAGCTAAACACCGGAACGAAAACGGTGTAGGTCCAGATGACGGCAGCTTCATGAATTATCCGGGTTAACCCTTCCCAAATATATGTCTGAAGCCGCGCCCGAAGCGCTGATGGCAAATGTGCCGACATAGGTCATCCTGCCAAACAGGATGAATTACAATCAGACGGTCATCCCCCGAGATTCAGGTTTTGTTAGAAACGCTTTAGGTCAACCGGAGATTACGCCGCCAGGGAGTTTCCACCACCGCCGCGACACGACCTGAGCGTGTTGCATGACAAACTGGGCAACGGGCAAATGTGCGCCGAACCGCCTTCATGCGACAACGTTCCTTCAAAGCATGAAATCGCTTTCATGCAGAGAGATGCGGCCGGAAAGCTCGATCGAGAAATCTGCCACGCGATCTCCATCGACATCTCCGAAGATGATCGATTTGTCTCCGCGGTATTGATATCGCAATTCTGCGGCCTCACCCGAGAAATCGCTTTTCCCGACAAAGTCGAATGCCTGATCGCCGCCTCGGTTCTGGTTGGCATCCACCGCTGACAGATCGATCACGTCATTCTGGCTGCGTGTGAAATCGGTGATCACATCCCGGCTGCCGGATGTCGCGCCCGTATCCGACAGATCCGCAAAGACGAAATGATCCGCCCCGGAACCTCCGGTCATCAAGTCCTTGCCGGACCCACCTTCAAGTTCGTCTGCTCCCTTTCCGCCCGACAGTTCATCGTCGCCGATGCCGCCAAGAAGCGTGTCATTGCCCCAACCGCCTTCCAGCCTGTCGAGACCTTTGCCACCGTCCAGCATGTCGGCTCCGTAGCTGCCGCTAAGTGTATCTTGTCCGACGCCACCGTCTATACGGTCCGCTCCCTTGCCGCCGAACAGGTCGTCATTTCCACTGCCGCCAAGAAGCGTGTCATTGTTCGATCCGCCGTCCAGCGTATCCGCCCCGACGCTGCCTTGAATTTGATCCTTGCCTGAACCGCCCTGCAAAACGTCCGCGCCCTTGCCGCCCAGCAGGATGTCGCGACCGCTGCCGCCCGCCAGCACATCATCGCCCGCGCCACCTTCCAGTTGATCGGCATCCTTGCCACCTGACAACTGGTCCTGCGCGCTGCCACCAAGAAGCGTGTCGTTGCCGGAACCACCTTCAAGCGTGTCGTTTCCAACGCTGCCATTGAGGATGTCGTTGCCCGCATCGCCTGTCAGAAGATCTGCACCCTTGCCACCGGAAATGTCGTCACTTCCGCTGCCTCCCGACATGACATCTCGGCCGCCATTGCCCGTCAGCAGATCGGCCTGATCGCCCCCTGCCAGCCAGTCATTGCCGGACCCGCCCGCAAGCGTATCGCGCCCGAGGCCGCCCAGCAGGATGTCATCGCCGCTCTTGGCGTCATAGAGGTCATCCTGGGCCCCAAAGCTGACCCGGTTGGAATGAGAATCCCCCGGCGACAATTCGGCTGAGTCGAAGGTGATCTGATAGCTTACGTCGGAATGGCGCGAACTGGTGGTCAGATCCTTGAAGATGGCGCCTAGCGTGGGAAAATTCTCGTCAAGATAATCGGCGACCCGGTCGCGCAGCGACTCGTTCTTCTGCTCCGTCTCCTCCAGGGTATGGATCTCGCGCATCTCGCCATCGACGATCTCGAAGTTGTCGAGCATCGGCAGCGTTTCATCCATCAGGTCCTGATCGAAGTCATGCAGCTCCTTGGCCTCGCCGGCGTTATCGAAAAGGGCGGCCAGATTGTCATAGCCGACGTCACGCACCTTGTCCTTGAGCAGCTGCATCAGCCCAGAGGCACCGCTATCCGTCACGGTTTCATAGAAGGATTCCAACCCGCTGCCGCTGGTCTCCTGGGTGGCCGTGTCGCTGGTGTTGACCCAATCGCTGTCCTCATAGAGATCGGGGATGTCTTCCCATTCATATTCCGGTGACTGAAACCGCGCGACAATGGTATCCACGGTGTCCTCCACCGCTTCTTCGACGAAGGCCCAGCCGCGTTCCAGCAGGGTGGGTTGATCGATGACCACTGTGTCGATGTAATCGGCGACCACTTCCTTGTCGATCAGCAGGTACAGTTCGTCCTTGGGAAGGCTGCCCAGATCGACGGGCGTTTCGACGAGATCGGTGCAGGTGGAAACGATCTCGGCCCCACCGACCATCATGTCGACCGCTTCCGGTTCCAACCACATCGCGGCCCAGCCAGTTTCGCCGCGGTCCAAATGGGGGGTGTTCAGATATCCGTCGCTCTCGATCCACTCGGCATAGCCATCCGGTTCATCCAGGTAGATCTGCCTGATCGTCGCCTTGTAATAGTCGTCACCATACCAGTCACCGTCTGGGCTGCCATCGACCCAGTCCGAATATTCATCGGGATCGTGGACGGTACCGTATTCGCTGATCGTGGTTTCAAAGCTGACTTTCTCCGTATAGCCGCCCAACCGAAGGGAATTGCCATAGTCCAGGATCGGAAAGTTCGGGCCGAGGATGTTGTCGGGTTTGATCATCTCGGGGAAGGGGGCCTCGCTGTAGGCGTAGCTGATCTGGATATAGACCCAGCGGGCCTCATCAAGATCGTCGCGACAGACCGAAACCGTATACCCCATGGAATTGAACCCCTTCAGATCACTGTTGTGGGGCAGGGTAGTGAATCGCCTCTACATGCGGCAAGGGAAAAGAACCGCAATATGCACGTGAAAGTTGTTTCACGTATGGAACGACCAGGTCAGGGGATGGGCAATTCGGGATACATGCCTTGCAGGCTGCGGTAATCCTGCTGCAATTGGGCAATCATCCAATCTCTGACATGCTCAACCACCGGGCGGTTCGAGGGTTTGTCCGATTGCAGCATGGAACAGATCCGGTCGGTGACCTGAACATGTGGCAGGGCAGGAACGAGTTGCCTTTCACGCATCCGGTGGCCCACCACATTCAGCCAGCCCCAGCAGATGCCTTGGCCCAGCAAGGCAGCCTGGATGACAATAGCATAGTCGTCAAAGGTCAGGGGCGGTGACTCGGCCCCGGGCGTGCTGTCGAAAAAGTCGTCATGGGGCAGGGGCTGCCCGCCCGACAGCCGGATCATCGTCGGATTGATCTTCTTGCCCTGTATCGTCTCGCGATAGGCGGGTGTGCATAGCGGAAGCAGCACCTCTGGCATGATCGGAAAGACCCGCAGCCCGTCCCGCCGCTGATCCGGTGCAAGAAATCGCATGCCCAGATCCACATCATCCACCGGTCCGGTCAAGGCCCCCATCACCAGTTGAAAGCGCAGATCGACATTCGGAAATTCGGCCTTGAAGCTGCTCATCCGCGGCATCAGCCAATGGGTGGTAAAGGCGGTGGAAAGCGACAGGGTCACCCTGTCGTGATCTGCGCCGCGCGATTCGACCTCGGTGACTGCCGCGCCAATCATGGCCATGGCGCGGGTGGTGGCCTGATGAAGCAATGCGCCGTTCTCGTTCAGCGACAATCCTGCCGTCCTGCGCTGGAACAGCGGTGTGCCCAGATGCTCTTCCAGCCGTTTCATCATCCGGCTGACCGCGGCCGGGGTCACATTCAGCTCGTCGGCTGCCCTGCTGAAATTCAGATGCCGCCCCGCCGCCTCGAAGGCGAAGAGGGCGTTCATCGACGGCAACTGATGGCGCGGAGCTTTCATTACATCATGTAACTATATGGCAAACTTTAATTCAATTGCCGAATGGTCTGTTCCACTGCAACTGTGCATCACGGGATACGCCCGCCAAGGGGTGCATTTGAGATCTGATGGTGCTTGGAAACCAAGAGAAATTTTGACGTGCCGCTGGCAAGCCGTGCCAAGACGCAAAGCCGTGCCACATGGTGCAAGCTGCCGCTGCCCAACAGCGAAACAGCATGAACAAGGAGTAACAGAAGATGAAACTGGGCGATTTCAAGGTCATGACATTCGACGTCGTGGGCACGCTGATCGACTTCGAGACGGGGGTGCTGGATGCGGTGCGTCGTCTGGGCGGGGACAAGGCTGCGGGGGCCAGTGACTATGAAATCTTTGAACCCTATCTGAGGGCGCGCGATCGTTTCCATGGTCGATCCTCCTTTGCGTTTCGTGACGTATATCTGTCGCTTGCCCAAGAGGCCGGATTCGATTGCTCGGACGAGATTGCCAATGCTTTTCAGTTGTCGGTGCTGCGCTGGCCGGCCTTTGCGGATTCGGCAGCGGCCCTCGCACGGCTTCGTCGCAATTACCGGCTGGTTGCCATGACAAATGCCGATCGCACGGCCTTTACGGCCTATGAACATCTTCTGGGTCGACCCTTTCACGATGCGGTCACCTGTGACGAGACAGGCTATGCGAAACCAGCGCCAGAATTCTTTGCTTACAACAAGGGGCGGCAATCGGCGTTCGGGTTCAAGCAATCCGAGATCCTGCATGTCGCCCAAAGCCAGCACCATGATATCGGCATTGCCAGGGAACTGGGCTATGCGACCTGCTGGATCGAGCGGCGCGCCAGCCAGCCCGGCTTTGGGGCGTCGCCGATCCCCGCACAGGTCACCACGCCGGATTTCCACTTTACCTCTTTGGTCGAGCTTGCCGATGCGGTTGATCGGGATCGGGCGGGTGATGCCGCCCTTCCCTCCAGCTAGGGGATGACGGCAATGGAATTCCCGCAGGCTGACATTGACTCGCTATGGCAGGCCAGCGCCCCGCCGCCACCAGAGCCCCAGCGCCTTGCGGGAAGTCGGCAGGCCGAGATTGCCGTCATTGGCGGCGGTTATACCGGCCTGTCGACTGCCCATGCCCTGGCGCGACAGGGCGTGGATGTCGTCGTTCTGGAGGCCAATCGCCTGGGCTGGGGGGCCTCGGGGCGCAATGGCGGCGTGGTGTCGGGCAAATTCCGTATCAGCTATGCACGGATGGCACGCCTTTGGGGATTGGACGTTGCCCGCCGGATGCATGGGATCGGCGTTGCGGCGATGGAGAATGTCGCCGATCTTCTGGATGAATATGACATCGACGCGCAATATCGGCCAAGCGGGTCGCTTCGTTGCGCCCATCGGCCCGAGGCCCTGTCCGCCCTGCGGGAAGAATGTGTCTGGTTGCGCGATGTTCTGGGTGACAGGTCGGTTTCGATGCTGGATGCCACCGAAATGCATGACGAGATCGGGGCGAAGGGGTTTTGCGGTGGAATGCTGAATCTGCGCGGCGGTGTGATCCACCCGCTGCGGTTTCATCGCGGTCTGGCCGCCGGTCTGCGTGCGGATGGGGTTGCCATTCATGACGAGAGTCCGGTCACGGCGATCGAGCATCTGCGCGGCGGCGGGCTGAATCTGCATTTGCCGCAAGGGCAGCTGCGCGTGCAACAAGCCGTGCTGGCCACAAATGCCTATTCCTCGCTGACCCCGGCAGGTGATGCGATCCGGCGCCGGGTCGTGCCCTTCCGCTCGGCCATGATTGCGACCGGTCCGCTGACAGGCCTTTCGGGCGCGACTTTGCTGGGAAATGGCCGCAGCTATACCGAGACCCGCCGCATGATGCGCTGGTTCCGCATGTCGGGTGGGCGGCTGCTATATGGTGGTCGGGGTGCCTTCGGACAGCGGGATCGGGCCTCGGCCTTCGCGGCATTGGAAAGGGCGCTCCTCCGCCAGTTTCCGCAACTGGAAGGACAAGAAATCACCCATCGCTGGTCGGGCCTGGTTGCCATGACGATGGACAGCCTGCCTCATGTCGGGCGGCTGGACGACCGGCTGGTCTATGCCATGGGCTATAATGGAACCGGTGTGGCCATGGCCAGTTATATGGGCCGTCATGTCGCCGCGACGGTGCTGAACCAGCCTGACGATGCCGGGTTGATCACCGGACTGGGACTGAGAAATGTGCCCTTTTACCCGGCGCGGGAGATCGGGGTGCGCTTGGTTGCCGGATGGTATCAGGCTCTGGATGCACTGGGAAAATAACTCTTCCTTGCGGCGCGATGACCTTACCAGTCGCGCACGGCAAGCAGGGCGTCTCGCTCTTCTTCTGCGCAGCCCAGGAACATGTCCACAACCGCCCGCTGATAATCCTTGCCGGGCATCATCCGGGCGATCCGGCATGGCAGATCGGGTCGGAATCGGCGGATGACGACCTGTGGATCGCGTTTCAGGCGCGCCGTGATCGGATCGATCAGCGCCACCCCAAGATTCTCGCGCACCATGGCGACCATGGCCGAGGACATCGAGGTTTCGGCGGTGCTTTTGATGGTCACCCCGGCATGTTGAAGCAATTCGTCAAACAGGCGGCGCGCGGCGACGACCGCCGTCCACTGGATCACGCGTTCATCTTGCAAGTCAGAGGGCCGGATCAGATCCAGTTCAGCCAGCCGGTGTTCGGCATGCATTGCCAGCACATAGGGCTCGTCGATGAACACCCGTGTCTCGAAGCCGGAGCGTTGGAAAGGGGTTTCGGCCAGGCCCAGCTCAACCTGATGGTTTGCGACCCATTGCTCGACCCCATGAGAGGCCAGGACATGCGAGGTGACTCCGATATCAGGGTTCAGCCGGGAAAACCGCCCCACCACGCGGGGCAGGAAATCAATGCCGAGGGCGGGCAGCACGGCAAGGGTCAGGTTGCTTTCATGGCCTTCGCGGATCTGCCTTGCGCGCGTTCCTAGATCGCTGAGCGAGATGAAGGCACGTTCGACGTCCTCGATCAGCGCATGGGCTTCGCGGGTGGGCACGACGCGGCCCTTGCGCCTTTCGAACAGCTTGATCTGAAGTTCATCCTCAAGGCGGTCCAGCATGCGGCTGACCGCAGACTGGCTGCGCCCCAAGGCATCAGCCGTGCCCGAAACCGTGCCGGTCTGCATGATGATGCGGAAGGCTTCGAGCAGACTGGTGTTCATTCATCGCCTCACTGACAGAATTGTGTGAATAGGTCAGCTCGGGGAAAATGTGAATGACGCATCCGCCCTGAAGCGGCGCGTCATTCCGAGGCCGACCTAGACCATCGCGACGCCGGCTGCGGTCAGGCGCTGTTTGACCTCGGCCAGATTGCCTTCGTAATCCCAGACCTGCACCGTGTCATGGGGGCAGGCCACGAACAGGTGATCCTCGGTAAAGGACAGGATGCGGTCAAGCTTGATGACCTTTTCGACGAATTCTGTCTGGGGCAGGTCCTGTTTGATCAGCTGGCCCTGATCATCATAGCCAATGTGGACGCTGCGGGCGCGGATTCTTGCGGTGAAATATGCCATTCGTGTTTTCCTTTTCTGAATGGGTTGGCAGTGTGTGAAACCATGTTTTGCGTTCAACAGAGCCTGCACAGGCGGAATGCGTCATAGATCGCGGCATGAACATTGCGCGAGGCTTGAGCGTCCCCGATCCGGTGCAGTTCGATGCCCGCTTCCGACCGCGGCTGGGCCTGTTGCGCGACAAGCGCGTGAATGTCCGTCTTGCCGCGATTGCCCGAATGCTGGCGCAATTCGTGAAACAGGTCATCCATCGGCACCGTGCCCATCTCGACGACAAGATGATCAACCAGCAGGGTCCGACTTTCGCGCGTCAACTCGTTCAGCAGCGTGGCCTCGATGCGGTTGTTGTGACGGCGCGCCGCGACAAGGCGTGTGTCGATGTCCGGGCGCAAGCCTCGTTTCGCAAATTCCTTCCGCCAGCGGGTGACCTCGGGATAGACCTGTTCCTGCGCCAGTTCCTTGTCCAGGGTTGCATAGGTGACTTTTGCCCCGCCATCATGGGCAAACAGCGCAGCCATCTGCGCGGGGTGGCGACCGGTGCCATCCCAGATCAGCACGTCATCCTTCAGCGTGACCTGACGGCCAAGCAGCTCCCAGGTCGAAATCGCAAGCTCCGCCCCTTCGCCGAATTCCAGCTGTGGCATGCCGCCGGTCGCCAGAATGACAAGATCGGGGTCATGGGCCAGAATATCCTCGGCATCCATAAAGCTGTTGCAGATGACCTCGATGCCCAGATGCTGCAATTCCATCAGCCGCCAGTCGACGATGCTGATCAGTTCACGCCGCCAGCCCTGCGCCGCCAGCAGCAGTTGTCCGCCCGGCTTTGCCGCAGCTTCAAAGATCTGCACGCTGTGCCCGCGCATGGCCAGAACCCGTGCCGCCTCAAGCCCGGCCGGTCCTGCGCCAATCACGACGGCCTTGCGCCGATTCCCGGGGGCAACTGCTGCGACTTCGGCAGGGAACAGCGTTTCGCGCCCCGTTGCAGCATTGTGCAGGCATTTGGGACGGTGCCCCGACTGGCAGTGACCGGCGCCCACGCAGGGGCGGATGCGATCCTCTTTGCCCTCCAGAAGCTTGCGCACCATATGGGGATCGGCAATCTGCGGCCGGGTCAGGCCGGCCATGTCGATCTTGCCGCTTTCCACCGCATAGCGCGCAGTTGCCAGATCGGACAGTTTCGCGGCGTGAAAGACCGGCAAGCCGATTTCCTCGCGGAAGCTGCCGACGACATTCACCCAGGGTGCCGATCCGATCCCCATGCCGGGCATGTTTTCCTCGGACAGGGCGCGGACGGTGTCCATCGAGCCATAGATGGCATTGAAGAAATCGACAGCCCCCGCATCGCGCAACAGAGCCGCGGCCTCAAGACATTCCTCGGCGGGCAGGATGCCATCGGGGCCTTCATCCACGACAAAGCGCATACCGACCAGAAAATCATCGCTGACCTCTCGGCGGATGGCCTCATGCACCATCAGCGCGAATCTCAGGCGGTTTTGCAGGCTGCCGCCGAAACGGTCGCTGCGCTGGTTGGTCTTGGGCGACAGGAACTGCCCGATCAGGTGGCCCCCGGCCAGGGTCTCGATCCCGTCCAGCCCGCCCTGTTCGCAGCGCCTTGCCGCTGCGCCATAGGCCGTGACGACCCTTGCGATATCATCCTCGTCCATTTCGCGCGGGATGGCGCGATGCAGCGCCTCGCGCACGGGCGAGGGCGCAATGGCGGGCAGCCAGTCTTGTGCATAGGGTTCGGCGCGACGGCCCAGATGGGTGATCTGGCACATCAGCGCGGCGCCTTGGCCGTGCATCCGCTCGGCAAAGCGCTGGAAATGCGGGATGATACCATCCGTGCCGACATCAAGCTGGTTGAAGACATTCGGGCTGTCGCGGTCGACATTGGACGATCCGCCGAACATGGACAATGCCAGCCCGCCGCGCGCCTTTTCCTCGTGATAGGCCTGATAGGCCTCTTGCGGATAGCCGTCCTTTTGCAGCCCGCAGGCGTGACTGGTCGAGATGATGCGGTTGCGGAAAGTGGTTTTCTTGATCGTCAGCGGTCGAAGAAGCGGATCCTTGATCACGGTGGTCTGGGTATTCATTTGGCAATATCTCTCTGTTGGCCGCAAAGCGTCCCTGGGCCGGCTGGAAATTTCGGAGGTGGATGGAGCCTAGAGGACCTGTGACAGGAACTCTCTGGTCCGCGCGTCCTGCGGATCGCCGAAGATCTGGGCCGGCGGCCCCGCCTCGACGATCCGGCCCGCATCCGTGAAGATGACGCGATCCGCGATTTCACGCGCAAAACCCATCTCGTGGGTGACCAGCACGCAGGTCATTCCATCTGCTGCAAGTTCCTTGATGGTCGTCAGGACTTCCTTGACGGTTTCAGGGTCCAGCGCCGCCGTGACCTCGTCAAACAGCATCATGTCCGGGCGCATGCAGAGCGAGCGCGCAATTGCGACACGCTGTTGTTGTCCGCCGGACAGCTCGCCGGGATAGTGGTTTTCCTTGTCACCCAGGCGGACCTTGGCCAGTAGAGCGCGTGCACGCTCGCGCACCTCGGACTTGGGTTCCTTGAGAACCAGTCGCGGCGCCATCATCACATTGTCCAGCACGGTGCGGTGCGGGAACAGGTTGTACTGCTGAAAGACCATGCCGACCTTGCGCCGCAACGCCAGCTTGTCGAATTTCGGACCTGTGATCAGCTGGCCTTCGATGAAGATCTCTCCTGCATTGACCGGGGTCAAGCCGTTGATCGTCCGGATCAGGGTCGACTTGCCCGAACCGGACGGCCCGATGATGCAGACGACCTCTCCCTGTTGCACCGAAAGATCGATGCCTTTCAGGACTTCGAAGCTTCCAAAGGATTTGTGCAATCCACGGATATCTATGATCGGCTGGTCCGGCGTCCATGAACCGGAATATTCGATGTTCACGTTGACCTCGCTCATGTTGTTGCGAACCGACGTTCCAGTCTCTTGGTGCAGACGGAAACGGGGTAGATGAAGATGAAGAAGATGGACATCAGGAACAGGTAGAAGGGGATCAACAGATCCGGGCTGGATCCTGCAGATTCCATCGCGGCCTGCGTGTTCCCCAATGCCTCATTGACGCCCAGAATGGCTGCGATGGGGGTCATCAGCGTCAGCAATGCAAACCAGTTCATCCAGGATGGCAGCATCCGGCGTACGCATTGCGGCAGGATGACATGGCGCATGGTCTGCATGCGACTGAAGGCCAGGCTTTCCGCGCTTTCCCATTGTCCGGTCGAGATCGAGGCCACGGCGCCACGCAGGATCTCGGCAATATTGGCCATGACGGGCAGGGTGAAGCCGATGGTCGCCTTGACCCATCCGGGGATCATCACCACGCCGAAATACGGCAGCGAGATTTCGAAAGGCACCAGCAGCATGATCGCGAACAGGATCACCAGCCACGGAGAGTTGCGGAACAGATGCGTCACGAAACGCGCGGGCTGACGGATGATGGTCGCGTCGCTGATCTGCATGAAGCCAAGAATGACACCCGACACGGTGGCCAGGATCATGGCGATCACGCTCATCAGGATATTCAGCAGAAAACCCTGAAGGATAAAGGGCATCCAGCGAAACAGGACGTTCAGCGGACTGTCGGCCGGACCCTGTGCGACATGCAGGAAGAACAGCACGCCCGCCGTCGCAACGACCAGCAGCAGGGCCGTGACCACAAGGATCGGCGTCAGCAGGTTCGGGCGGGGCATGGAGAGCGTTTTCATCATTTTCCCAACCCCGGCACGGCAAGGCGTCTTTCCAGCTGGCCCATCACGGCGCCGATGATCGCGACAACGGCAATGTAGTAAACGAACAGCAAGGTCATCATCTCGCCGACATTCAGCCGGTCATTCCAGACGCCCGACAGCGCATAGGTCATTTCGGGAACAGCGATGACATAAGCGATCGAGGTAGTCTTGGCCAAACTGATCAGATTGCTGGCCAGGGAGGGCAAGGAAAAGCGCAGCGCCAGCGGCAGGGTCACATGAATGAATGTCTGCAGCGGGGTGAATCCCAACGCCTCGGTGGCTTCCGAGGTGGTTTTCGGCACGGCTTCTATCCCGGCGCGGAAGATTTCGACATTGTAGCTGCCGCCAAAGATCCCCAGTGCAATGACTGCCCAGCCAAAGGCCGAGATCATCGGCTCGTACCAGCCGCCCATGTCGATCTGGGGCGTAAATGCGCCCAGACCGAAATAGAAGAACAGCAATTGCACGACCGGGGGCGTATTGCGAAAGACTGCGATATAGGCCGCCACCAGAAAGCGCAGTAGGCGCGAGCGCGACCGCTGCGCTGCGGCGCCCAGCAGGCCGACGACCAAGGACAGGACCAGCACGCAGACAATCAGCAACAATGAGGTCTGCAAACCCGTCATCAGGCGACCAAAGTCATATTCGTCGAAGAAGGGTGAGAAGTTCAGCCCTGTCGCCTTCTGAAGCGACAGGAACAGGGGCGCGGTGAATTCCAGCATAAACGAAGTCCAGTATCCGGGCAGATGGCAGGGAAGCGCCGCCCGAGGACGGCGCTGGCGGGTGCTTATTCACCCAGAAATGACCTGTCATATTCCAGATCTTCATGCATCTGCGCCAGCCACGCCGTTTCCTGCAGGTCATATTCTGCCTGCAGGTCGATCAGGGTGCCGTCTTCGTGCCAACCATAGACCAGGCCAGAGAGGACCTTGCCGAAGGCACCATCCTTTTCGGCGATCGGGACGGCAGCGGCCCAGGGGTTCACGAACAGCGCATCGACGGGCATCTCAAAGCCCGCCCAATCGCCGCTGGCCAGATCGGCCGCAATTGAACTGTCATCATAGAACCATGCCACGCATTTGCCCGAGCGCAACGCTTCCTTGCCCTCGGTATTGCCGCCAAAGGCCATCAGGCGAGCGCCGAAACGGGTTTCGATCAGCTGGTTGTAGATGACGCCCTGCTTGGCACAGATCGGCTTTCCCGCTACATCCTCCCATGAGGAGATGGCGCCTTCCCGGGCCATCAGCGACGGTCCCGAGGCCCAGTAGCCGGGCTCGATGATCCCCACGACCTCGCGTCGGTCGGCGGTGTCATACATGCCGCCGATGATCAGGTCGATCCGCTTCTGTTCCAGGAACTGGATCCGGTTTGCCGAGGTGATTTCGACCAGTTCGACCTCGACGCCCAGGCTGTCGGCAACGCGTTTGGCCAGGTCCACCTCGATTCCCTGCAATGACCCGTCTTCGGCACGAAATGCCCATGGCCGAAAGGCCCCCAATACGCCAACGCGCAGGACGCCACGCTCCAGTACGGTTGTCAGGATTTCCGCATTGCTGTTCTGGGCAAAGGCGGGTGCCGTCGCAAACAGGCTGCTGCAGGCAAGCAACGCGGTCGCGGCCAGTGTCTTCATCTTGATCATGTTGTTTCCCTGTCTCTCGTTCTTGGTTCTTGGGCGTGAATCGTTCAGGCAAGCAGTCGGGTCGCAGGGTCAGACAGCATATGCAGACCGATCTGACTGTTGCTGACCTGTAGTGTGATGGATCATTCTTAATGAGTAAAATGAGTAATACGGCCTCTGTAATGCGTTTCGCGCATATACGATCGCGATGGAACTGGTGGCCCGTTGACGCGGGTCGCAAATGGTGGGGAATCCTGCAGAGAGACCGAGTGTTGATGTTGGTGTCGCGATCTGAGCAAGCCTGTTGCCGGTGCCTGACACTGGGCGTCGGGGCGGGTTCACCAGCCGAGTCTGCCGGGTCCACCTGCTATCTATTGACGTGGCGCTCGCCCGGCCACAACTGCCTTATGGCGCGTCAACCAATGGCGTGTTTTTGATTGTCGCGCAAGCAGCGGGCCTGCCTCTCTTTCGTTTCGCCTCCCCTGCCGACCGCCGCCTTCCACGTTCATCTCGAAGATGGTGGCATGGTGGACCAGCCTGTCCACGGTCGCGCGCGTCATGGCCGGATCGGTCCATACAAAGGTGGTCGCGAGATTTCGGACCAGTTGCCAAGCTGTCGCGACTGACGAAGGAACGACCCAGATGACGAAGCGGAAACGCTCTTCGGTGGAGTTCAAGGCCAAGGTTGCGCTTGAAGCCATCCGTGAAGAGTTGACGACAGCCGAGCTGGCCAGGAAGTACGGCGTCCAAACACTGGGGCAGTCACCCTTCATGTACGAGTTTCGCAATAACGGCCGTGGATATCACTGCGGCTGCCGCATGAGATCAGGATGAACGACAGCAAGTTGCCCGGCCGATCTCCGATGGCGAAGGACTTGACCGGCGGCCTGCGGGAACCGAAATCTGCATCGCGGTGGCTGATCTCTACTGTCCTCAAAGTGTCAGACACTGAGCCTGGCCGGGGACTGGATACATGACGATGGGCCCTGATTTGTCCCACTAAGCCTGCGCAAGCGACGACGAGCATCCGGGCAATACCCGGAGGTTGCTTCTGGGTGGAAATCGACAATTTCTGCACAGGGCGTCAGAAAAACCGAATTGTTTGTCGTCGGGCTGCTTGGCACAGTCCATGAAATCGGGAAGCGCCGATAGGCAGCATTCGACCGAACAGGGGACGCCCCGACCTGGGGCGTGGAGGAGACTACGACTGCGGATGGTTTCAGAAAACCGGCATGACAATGCCGGCTATGGGAACGTCTCGCCGGTCGTCAGGGGGAGGATGACATGGCATCCAATGTGCAAGGCGCGCGGGACGGAAAGGTAAAACAACCGTTCAAGATCTCACAGGAAGGGGTGGTTACGGCCATCGCGGCGATCTTGTTCGTCGTGTTCTCGGTGGTACTGGACAAGTTCCTGACGCAGGGCAACATCCTGGCCCTCCTCAAGAACGTGGCCATTCTCGGCATGCTGGCGGTCGGCATGGGATTTGTCGTCGTCGGTCGGGGGATCGACCTGACCATGGTGGCGGTGATGGTGGTCGGGGTCGCCTTTGCGATCTGGCTGGCAACCCAGGGCTTCACCTTTGGTCAGGCCATTGCGGTGGGTGCCCTGCTGGTGGCGTGCTGCGGGCTGGTCACGGGCGTGCTGATCGCCGTGGCCGAGGTGCCGCCGATCTTTGCCACGCTGGCCATGGCTTCGGTCATTTACGGTGGCGGGCGCGTGGCCTTCAACTCGGACGTTCTCTACGCGCCCGACGGCATCGGCTGGCTGACCTTTATCGGATCTGGGACGGTTCTGGGCATTCCGGTTTCGGTGATCATCTTCTTTGCAGTGGCCACCCTGATAGCATTGTTCCTGCGCTTTACCCGGTTTGGTCGCTTTGTCTATGCCTCGGGCGACAATCCTGACACGGCGCGCACCATGGGACTGCCTGCGCGCCCGGTCCTCATCCTTCAATATGTAATCTCGGCCCTGATCGCCTATGCGGCGGGGATACTGCTGACCGGATTGGTGTCAGGCATCAATACGCGGCTCTACAATTCAACCCTGATCTATGATGTCCTGCTGGTCGTCGTCCTGGGCGGCATCAGCCTGTCGGGCGGGCAGGGCGGCGTGCGCAATGTGATGGTGGGGACCGTTCTGGTCGGCATCCTGATCAACGGCATGACCATCATGAACTTCAGTTACACCAGCCAGAACCTGATCAAGAGTGTGATCCTGCTAGGTGCGCTTGCACTGGATGCAGTGATCAATCCGCGGGATGAACAGACGTCGCAAAGTGGAGATATCTGACCGCTCGGGGCGCATAAAGGGAGGAAACCAGAAGATGATTTTCAAGAAAATGACTGTAGCGGTTCTGACAGCCGCAATGCTTGCAGGGCTGCCTGCGGTGGCCAAGGAGATCGAACAGGTGGGCCGCCAGACCTATCTCGAGTCGCTGAAGGACAAGCGGGTGATCTTTATCCCCTTGTCGCAGGGGATGGATCTGAATCAGGCATGGACCGCCGTCTGGCAGCGTCATGCAGACCGCTATGGCTTTGAATTCCAGGTCCGCGATCCGAATATGGATACTGCCGCCGGTATCCGCGCGCTGCAGGGTGCGATTGCCGACAGGCCTGACGTGCTGATCGTGCAGAACCCTGACATTCAGACCTACGCCCGTGCCCTGAAACAGGCGCAGCAGGCCGGTATCAAGATCTTGCAGATCAACATGCAATCGATCACCCAGACCGACAGCTATGTCGGCAACGACTGGATCGAGATGGGGCGCCTTGAAGGCGGCGAACTGGCCCGGACCTGCCTGGCCCCGGATGCGCCCTCGAAAAAGATCGTTTGGCTCGCAGGCGTTCAGACCGGCGCAGCCAATATCTATATGCGCAAAGGGCTGGACGAGATCCTGGCCGAGAATCCCGAGCTTGAACTGGTTTCGGACCAGCCGGCCGATTACGACAGCGAAAAGGCCCGTCAGATCACCGAGACCGTGCTGCAGCAGCATCCCGATCTTTGCGGAATCATGGGCATCTGGGACAATGCCGAAGTCGGTGCCGGTGCCGCCGTTTTGGCCGCAGGCAAGCAGGATCAGGTCACCATCGTGACCAACGGTGCCGGGGCGCATACCGCATGTGACAGCATCGACAAGGGTCTGCTGGACGTTGTCTACAACTTCAACGCACCCATCCAGGCCGAGATCGCGGCGCAGCAGATTTCCGAATTCATGCAGCACCCAGACCGCCCTGCAGGGTCAGAAAAGACGGTGTTCTTTGGCCCGATCACCCGGGTGGATGCGTCCAATGCGACCGGACGCAACTGCTGGACCATCGATCAGCTGAAGTAAGGAATGCCCGAATGAGCGTCACGGAAACCCTTGTGCGATGGCGGTATCGGTATTTGCCCGATCACGTCCTGGGCGAATTGCTGAACAAGAAATGGTCGGACAGCGCGATCCCCTTCTTCGCGCTGCTGCTGATCGTTGCGATCTTCGGGCCCATCGTGCCCCGGTTCTTCGACTTCGGCACGCTGTCCATTCTCTCCGCTCAGGTGGCGGAACTGGGACTCATCGTTCTGGGACTGTCCATCGTGATGATCTCGGGTGGAATCGACCTTTCGGTCGGCTCTACCTTTGCGCTTACCGTGACCACCGCGCTCTATGCCATGAATGTGCAGGGGGCGAGTTTTGCCACCGGCCTTCTGGCGACGATGGCTGTCGGGATGTGCTGTGGCATGATCAACGGCCTGATGGTCGGCGTGCTGCGGATGCGGGCATTCCTGACCACGCTCGTCACGCTGATCATCTATCGGTCGATCTTCGACATCGTTTTTCCCGAGATATCGACCGATATCGTCATGAACTATCCCGAGTCGGGCTGGTTCGAATTTCTGGGCATCGGGCTGGTCTGGGGATTGCCGGTCTCGTTTCTGGTGATGGCGGCGATCTCGGTCGCGCTGCATATCGTGCTGTCGCGTGGTCGTTATGGTTGGCGGCTGATGGCAGTGGGCGGCGCGCGCCGTTCGGCGCATAATGCCGGGATCAATGTGCGCTGGACGGTATTTTCGGCCTATGTGATCTGTTCCGGCTTTGTGGCGCTGGCGGCTTTTTTGTTCGCTGCCCGCATCGGTTCTGCAGCCTCTGACATCGGTGCAGGGCTCGAGCTTCAGGCGCTGACCGCAACGGTGCTTGGCGGCATTTCGCTGGGAGGCGGGCGTGGATCGGTGTCCAAGGCGCTGATGGGGACGGTTTTCGTTCTTCTGCTGTCCAACTCTCTGCTGTCATTGGGGATACCGGGTCCGGTCAACTCGTTGCTTCTGGGCCTGATCCTGGTTGTTGCCGTGTTCCTTGATGTGCGTTGGGTCAAGAACCGCCACAAGCTGCTGCGCGCGGTCTATATCTCGCCCACATTCAACAAGATGCCGCCGGCGATTTCGACCGATGAAGGTCCGATGAAGCCCAATGACCGCCTGAAGGATGTGGGTGTCATCGGGCTGGGCATCCTGGACGGGGCCGAAGATGTGATCTTTGACCGCGACGACAATCTTTACACCGGATCGCGACATGGCGACATTCTGCGGTGGTTTCCGCCGGACTATACGCGGCACGAGGTGTTTGCCCATATCGGTGGTGCGCCAATGGGAATGCTGTTTGACGCTGACGGGAACATGTCGGTCTGCGTCGGCGGAATGGGTCTTTACCGTATCACGCCCCAGGGCGAGGTCAGCCTGCAAACCGCAGAAACCAACCGCAGCTGGACCTCGGTTGCCGATGACTCGGTGATGAAACTTGCCGATGACTGCGACATCCTTCCCGACGGGCGGATCATCTTTTCCGAGGCGACGATCCGTTTCGAGATGCATGACTGGTATGCCGATGCACTGGAAAGCCGGGGCAACGGGCGACTGATCTGCTTTGATCCCAAGACCAACAGCACGCGCACAATCGTCAACGACCTGATCTTCCCCAACGGGGTCTGCACCTCTTACGATGGAGAGTCGGTGCTCTTCGCCGAAAGCTGGGCCTGCCGGATCAACCGCTATTATTATGCAGGACCGAAGAAGGGAAAAGTGGAGCGCGTGATCGAGGGCCTGCCGGGCTATCCCGACAACATCAATCGCGCGTCGGACGGAACCTATTGGCTTGCGCTGATGGGATCGCGGACCCCGGCGCTTGATCTCTCGCTGGAAATGCCGGGCTTCAGACGGCGCATGGCGCGGCGGGTGTCCGAGGACTCGTGGTTGATGCCGAACCTGAACACCGGTTGCGTGCTCAGATTCAATGAAAAGGGCGAAATTCTGGAAAGCCTGTGGGATCTGGGCGGTCAGAAACACCCGATGATCACCTCAATGCGCGAACACAAGGGCACGCTCTATCTGTGCGGGATCTTCAACAACCGCATGGGGACGCTGAAACTGCCCGACGCCGATCAGACCTGGTGCGGAGTCGACAGCTATTGGGGGAAACCGGCATGACCATGATCCGACGTTTCATCGACCGTCGCCTGGGCCGTGCCGAGGCCGCGATCACGGTGCCCATTCTGGACGGGCCGCTGATGCCTAACACCGCTCTGGACGAGGCTGTGCGTTTCGCGGAGATCACCGATGCCGACAACCTGGTGGCCACCGACAAGGGGCTGATCTGTTCCACCGGTACAGAAATCCGGCGGCTGGACTGGCACGAAGGAGGCGAGACGGTGCTTCTGGATCTGCCCGCAACGGTCAGCGCCATGGCATGGGGCAAGGGAATGTTGGCCATTGGTGTGGATGGACAGGGCATTGTCATCCATGGCGGCCAGCATGACGGCAAAAGGTTTGACGGGACGGCAAGCGCGGGACCGAAACATCCCACCTCGTTGGCCTTTCTGGATGGCGAGACGCTGCTTGTGACCGAAGGGTCCGAGGAGAACATGGCGACCCACTGGCGCCGCGACCTGATGGAAAAGGGCAGCAGCGGCAGCCTGTGGCGGCTGGATCTTGTCAGCGGCAAGGCAACGCGCATCCTCAGTGGACTTGGATGGGCATCCGGCGTGGCGACGACCGGATCGCAACGTATCTGGGTGACCGAAAGCTGGCGCCACCGGATCCTGTCGGTCGATCTGGAAACCAGGCACAGCGCGCCGGTTCTGGAACATTTGCCCGCCTATCCTGCGCGCATCGCCCCGGCGGTGAATGCCGGCTATTGGCTGAGCTTTTACTCGGTGCGCAACCAGCTTGTGGAATTCATTCTGCGAGAGGACGCCTATCGGCGCCGGATGCTGGCGGAAGTTCCCGAAGCCTATTGGATGGCACCGTCGCTTTCCTCTGGTGTTTCGTTCCGCGAGCCGATGCAGGGCAGCCAGCTCAAGCAGATGGGGGTGATGAAACCCTATGCCGCGACCCGTTCCTATGGGCTGGTGGTGCAATGCGATCCGCAGATGCGCCCGATCCGCAGTTTCCATTCACGCGCGGACGGGTCGGCGCATGGCTGTGTTTCTGTCTGCGAACGCGGGGATGCGCTTTACGTCGCCTCGCGCGGCGCGGGGCGGATTTTGCGGCTGGACGATGTCGCACGGGAGGAATGAGGCGTGAACAATATCATTGAAATGCAGGACGCGACCAAATCCTTCGGAGGGATTGCCGCGTTCAAGAATGTCGATTTCACATTGCGCAAGGGCGAGATCCACGCCCTTCTGGGCGAGAATGGCGCGGGAAAATCTACGCTGACCAAGGTGATGGCCGGGGTTTATCGGCTGAACTCCGGCAAGATGCTGCTGGACGGGGAAGAGGTCACTCTTGGCGCGCCGTCCGAAGGGCTGCGCGCCGGGGTGGCCATGGTGTTTCAGGAAACCAATCTGGTTCCCGCCATGACCGTGGCACAAAACATCTACCTGGGCGATGAAAAGATGTTCAACCGCCTGCGCGGGCTCTATATCGACGCGCGGCAGTTTCTGGTCAGCATGGGCTTTCAGGTCGATCCGACGGCCCAGGTTTCGACGCTGGGAGCGGCACAGAAACAGATGGTCGAGATTGCCCGTGCGGTTCACCACAATGCGCGCGTCATCATCTTTGATGAACCGACCGCGACCCTCACACCGGAAGAAAAGCGGCATTTCTTTTCGCTGATCGGACGGCTGAAGGCCAAGGGCGTGGCAATCATCTTCATCAGTCACGCGCTGGAAGAGGCACTGGAGGTCTCGGACCGGATCACGGTCCTGCGCGATGGAGAACTGGTGGTCACGGGGGATGCCAAGGAATTCACGCGGGAATCCATTGTGCAGGCAATGGTAGGACGCAACCTGACCGAGACCTTGCACGGCGTCGCCCGACGCGAGCCACGCCCCTATGGGAAAAAGGTTCTCAGCGTCGAAAACCTGTCCTGTGGGGGAATGGTGCGCAATTCTTCATTTTCCGTCTTTGGCGGGCAGGTCACAGGCATCTTCGGCCTGGTCGGCGCCGGACGGACTGAGATGGCCAAGATCGTTTCCGGTGTGATGAAGCGAGACTTCATGTATGGTGGAGAGGTGCGGCTGAACGGCAAGCCGGTTCGCTATCGAGTGCCACGTCCTGCAATGCGGGACGGCATCGTCTATGTCACCGAAGACCGCAAGCATGACGGTTTCTTCGAGACCATGACCCCCGGTCAGAACATGCTGCTGGCGGAACTGTCGACAGCCTCGAACCCGGTGACGCCGGTGACGATGAGCCGGGCGGCGGAACTGGCGCGGGAATGGGGCGAAAAGCTGCATCTGCGCGCGATTTCGGAACGTGCCCGCATGATCGAGTTATCGGGAGGCAACCAGCAGAAGGTGGTCATTGCCAAGTCGTTGATTCAGAAACCGAAGCTGATCATCTTTGATGAGCCTACGCGTGGGGTCGATGTCGGGGCGATCGTCGAAATCCACCAGCTGATCCAGGACCTGGCGGATCAGGGTCTGGCGGTCGTGGTTATTTCTTCCTATCTGCCTGAGATCATGGCGGTGTCGGATCGTATCCTTGTTGCGAAGCGTGGCAAGATCGTGGAAGAGATACTTGCCTCTCAGGCATCGGAAGAGAAGATCATGTTCGCGGCGGTGCATTGATGCCGTGACAGTCATGCAGCCCTGAAGGCGGTTCCGCGACCCATGCGGAAAGGAGAACCAAGGGCGATGAGTGCAAGCAATATCAATCTGAAACTTCTGCAGACCTTTCAGCTGGCGGCAGAACATGGCAGCTTTCGCCGCGCGGCCGAAGAGAGCAACCGCTCGCCCTCGGCCGTGTCGATGCAGATCAGGGATCTGGAAGAACAGATTGGTGTCAGCCTTTTCGTGCGCACGCCGCAATCGGCCAATCTGACCCCCTCGGGCGCGATCCTTTACGAGCAGGTGCGCATGGCGATGGCGGGCGTGCAGGCCGGGCTTGACCGGCTGTCGGATGTCGCGGCACAGCGGCGCAGCCATGTCAGCATCGGCTGCGCCCCGACCCTGGCCGCGACCCGCCTGGGCAATATCCTTGCCACCTTCAAGCTGCGTTATCCGCGCTCGGTCATCAATCTCAAGGAAACGCCGCCGATGGATGCGCTGACCTTCCTGCGC
Source organism: Paracoccus seriniphilus (assembly GCF_028553745.1). NCBI lineage: Bacteria > Pseudomonadati > Pseudomonadota > Alphaproteobacteria > Rhodobacterales > Paracoccaceae > Paracoccus > Paracoccus seriniphilus. The sequence goes on along the minus strand of NZ_CP067131.1, from coordinate 320,633 downwards.
GAACAGCAGGTCGAGCTTTATGTCGGACCCGAAGTTCCCAACATGTCGGATTTCCATTTCGAACCGATCCTGAAAGACCGTTTCGCGGTATGCATTCCGGCGGAATTCGATGAAGGGGCCGCGTCGTTTTCACTGGCCGATATCGCCTCTTTCCCGTTGATCGTGCTGGACCGGCAGACGGCGGCGCGGGGGCTGCTGGACCGGATCAGCGGCGATCTGGATCTGAATATCCAGTATGAGGTGCAATATGCCTATACGGCGATCACCCTGGCGGCGGCCGGGCTGGGGGTTGCTGTGGTCCCCTTTATCGCGGTGCCGATGCTGCCGACCAGCGCATTCCGGGTCCTGCCATTGACGGATGAGGGCGCCGAGCGCGCGGTGGGGATCATCACCGCGCGTGGCCATGTGCCTCACAATTACTCGCAACAGCTGATGGATCTGATCCGCACCGAGCTGGGCCGAAATGGGGCTGTTGCCCCGTAAGGGCGGGCCGGGGCTAGTCGGTGTTGATCCAGATCGCCTTGGTGTCGAGATATTCTTCCATGTGCTCGGTCCCGCCTTCACGGCCATAGCCCGACATCTTGACACCCCCGAAGGGAACGGCAGGGTCGATGGCGTGATACATGTTGACCCAGACCGATCCCGCCCTGAGCCGATGCGCCAGCTTGTGAGCGGTGCCAAGATGGGTCGTGAAGACCCCGGCGGCCAGACCATAGGGCGTGGCATTGGCGCGGGTCACCACCTCGTCAAGACTGTCAAAGGGAAGCGCAGAAATGACCGGGCCGATCCTGATGTCGTCGGCACATTGGTGCCGTCGGGGCGCATTCATATCGTCAACGCCGGCATGGTTTTGCCAAGGATACAGGTTGCGGAACACCTACGGCTGCCAACGGTCGCAGGTGCTCCAGAACGCCGAAACTGGGGAGAGCCTCACCCGCCAGATTTCGCGGCTCTGATTGGGTTTGGAAGCGGCGCCTTTGCCGTCTTTCCTAATACATGTCGTTCAGGACCGGAGTTCCGTTTTTCACATGCCGCTCCAACAACTTGTTCTGCAAACGCCCAGCCGGGATAAACCAATTCGAGGGCCGTGCGGAGTTTTCCAGGTCAGGGAACAGTGTCAGGATTTCCTCGCGGGCCTCTTTGGTTAATGCGTGAAGGGCTTGGGGACCGGTATAGAAGCTTTCGCTTTGCGCGCCCTCGGCGAAGATCACTTCATGCTGATCGAAGACCAGATGGAAATATTCGACGTCCTGAATGGACTCGTCGACGAATATCCCCGGGAGTGCTGTCAGACGTATTGCAGCGACAAGCACTTCCTTCCTGTCGAACATTCTTTCGACGACAGGAGATCGCACGAGTATCCGATGCTGTCGCGAGACGATCAAATCGCGCTTTGGCAAGCCGTTGCCTAAAGCTCCCGCCATGATTCTGACCGGGCGCAGCTTGGGGTTGCTTGCCAGTTGCGCTGAATCGATCCTGCGCCGGAAGATCTTGCGCAGGATCCGCGTCTCATTGCCTGAACAGGGGGCGGGAGAACGGGCCAGGACAAGGCTACCTTCGGCAAGGGTTTCAATGGCGCGGGGGCCGGATGGCGTGTCGATCAATGTGCCGGCGGTAAAGCAAGGTATCGATAATCCGTCGAGGGCAACCGGGGGGAAATTTGATGGAAGCGCATCGATAAGCTCATCGACATTGTCACCGGGATTGTACTGAGTGGCGCTATACAGGAACCCGGTATTGGATGACCCGGTTGAGCCATCCCAAAGAACCGCGTCCTCCCCATCGGCACCGCCATTCAGGCCCAATCCGCCCCCTCCGGTCGCGGCGGCAAATTCCGCTCTGCTGACCAGCCCATCTGTGTTGTCATCTGTTATGCGGATCGTGGCCCCATCATTGGGATCGATGGTCTCACCCGGTTCATACAGTGCGATGGTTATGAGCGTCGAGCTTACGACAACTCCGTCGTCAACTTCGGTTTGATAGGTCTGGAAAAATGTTGGCATCAGAACGGTTCCGGTTAAACAGGTCAAACTAAGTGAATGGCTTGGGAACTGTCGCTGTGACCGAACCCAGCTTATCTTCCAGTCTTTTGCGACTTTCCATTTCGGGCAAGACATATTTGCGAGAGCGTCCCTCCTTGGCATCTTTCCGTTAATTTGCGCGGATTATTGCCACGATCTGACCAATGACACTGCGCCATCCCAGCAGGCACGCATTCGCCAGTCAGCGTTGCAAGCCTGCGCCGGGTTCTGCGAAAGGTTGTTTTTGACATACGTATGTCAAAAAATGATTGACGTATGTCATTTCGGGCGCAATGGTTGTGGCTGGGAGGAGATTCGGACATGCGAAACCCGACGCTGCATGATGTGGCGCGGGCGGCTGGTGTCAGCTATTCGACCGCCGACCGCGTGCTGAACGAGCGCGGGGGGGTGGCCGAAAAGTCGATCCTGCGCGTCCAGCGCGCCATCGAAGAGCTTGGCTATCGTCGCGATATTCACGCGGCAAATCTGTCGCGACGCAGAAGCTATCGCTTCAGATTCTATCTGCCCCAAGGGGATCACGGGTTCTTCTCGGTCCTGCGCAAGGCCGCGCTGGATCAGGGACAGGCGCGGGCGCTGGATCGCGTGAATGTCGAATGTCACGACGTGCCTGCTCTGGATGCCGATGCTCTGGCGCGGCTGTTGAACCGGATCGAGGCGGGGGATTGCGATTGCGTGGCCATTGTCGGCGCGGATTCGCCCGAACTGGGCGCGGCGGTGGCGCGGCTTGCGGATCTGGGCATAGCGGTGGTCACGCTGGTGTCTGATGTCGAAAGCCCTGCGCGCGCGCTCTATGTCGGGATCAACAATATCGTTGCGGGCCGCACCGCCGGCCGGTTGATCCGGCTGGCCCATTCGACGCGACCAGGGCGCATTCTGCCAATTCTCGGCAAGCTGGGCGTGCGCGACCACCGCGAGAGGCTGCAGGGCGTCACCGAGGTTCTGCGCGAAGCCGACGGGATCACGCTCTTGCCGCCCATCGAGGTGCTGGATCGCGCCGACCGGATGCGCGAACATGTCAGTGTCGCGCTGGCAGCCAACCCGGATGTGTCGGGCATCTATTCGATCGGCGCAGGCAATCGCGCATTGATCGGCATCTTGGAACAGATCGAGGTCCCGCGTCCCTTCGTTGTTCTGCACGAACTGTCACCTCATTCCCGCGCGGCCCTGCAAGGTGATCTGATTGACGCGGTCATTGATCAGAAACCCGCCGAGGAAATCGCCCATGCGCTGGATGCGATGAAGGCGATTGCGGATGGGGAAATTCCCCCGCAGGCCGAGATCACGCCGACCATCTTTCTGAAAGACAACCTGCCCGGACCTACCGGCGACGGAGAACATGCATGAGCGGATATTTCGATTCGATTTCCCCCCTGACCTTCGATCCCGACAGCGAGGGGTTGGCCTTTCGCCACTATGATCCTGATCAGATGGTCATGGGCAAGCGGATGGAGGATCAGCTGCGCTTTGCGGTTGCCTATTGGCACAGCTTTGGCTGGGAGGGCGGCGATCCCTTTGGCGGACGTACCTTCGAGCGGCCATGGTTTCCGGCGGACACGATGGAACTGGCAATCATGCGCGCTGATGCCGCATTCGATTTCTTTCGTATTCTGGGCGTGCCGTTCTTCTGCTTTCACGATCACGACGTTCGGCCCGAAGGCGACAGCCTTGCCGTCAGCCGCGACCGTCTGAACCGCATTGCCGATATCTTCGCCGAGAAGATGGCCAATGGCGGGCCGCGCCTGCTGTGGGGGACGGCAAATCTGTTCACCAATCGTCGTTACATGGCCGGCGCGGCCACCAATCCGGACCCGGATGTCTTTGCCTATGCGGCGGCCACGGTGCGTGACTGTCTTGAGGTGACGCATCGTCTTGATGGCGAGAACTACGTTCTCTGGGGTGGGCGCGAGGGCTATGAGACCCTGCTGAACACCGATCCGGGGCAGGAACTGGATCACATGGGGCGTTTCCTGTCGCTTGTGGTCGAACACAAGCACAAGATCGGCTTCAAGGGCGCGATCCTGCTGGAACCCAAGCCACAGGAGCCGACAAAACATCAATACGACTATGACGTGGCCACCGTTTATGGCTTTTTGAAACGCTATGGGCTGGAAAACGAGGTCAAGCTGAACATCGAGCAGGGCCACGCGATTCTGGCGGGCCACAGCTTCGAACATGAGCTGGCGATGGCCAATGCCCTTGGGATCTTCGGGTCTGTCGACATGAACCGCAACGATTACCAATCCGGCTGGGACACCGATCAGTTTCCCAACAACGTGCCGGAGATCGCGCTGGCCTATTACGAAATTCTCAAGGCTGGCGGGTTTGCGTCGGGCGGGACAAATTTCGATGCCAGATTGCGCCGGCAGTCGCTGGATCCGGTCGATCTGGTTGCGGCTCATGCGGGGGCTATGGATGTCTGCGCACGCGGTCTGAAGGTCGCGGCGGCCATGCTGGAGGATGACAAGCTCGAGGCCGCGCGGCGCGCGCGCTATGCTGGCTGGCAGCGCCCGGAAGCGCAGGCGATGCTGGGCGCGGGATCCTCGCTTGAATCCATTGCCGACAAGGCCATGGCCCAGGGGCTGGACCCGCAGCCGGTCTCGGGCCGTCAGGAAATTCTGGAAAATCTGGTCAATCGTTACGTTTGACCGGATCGGGGAGGAGGAAAACATGAAGACGATCAAGGGACCGGCCCTGTTTCTGGCACAGTTTGCAGGCGATGAGGCGCCTTTCAACAGCTGGGACAGCATCACGAAATGGGCCGCGGATTGCGGATACAGGGGTGTCCAGGTGCCCAGCTGGGACGGGCGGCTGATAGATCTGGAAAAAGCAGCCCAGAGCAGGGATTACTGTGACGAATTCAAGGGCATTGCCGCGCAGAACGGAGTCGAAGTGACCGAGCTTTCGACTCATCTGCAGGGGCAACTGGTCGCGGTTCATCCCGCTTATGACGAGGCATTCGACGGCTTCGCGGCGCCCGAAGTGCGTGGCAATCCCACGGCACGTCAGGAATGGGCCGTCCAGCAGGTCAAGATGGCGCTCAGCGCCTCGCGCAATATGGACATTGGCGCAATGGCCAGTTTTTCGGGCGCGCTGGCCTGGCCCTTTGTCTATCCATGGCCACAGCGGCCTGCTGGTCTGGTCGAGGCTGCATTTGACGAACTGGCCGCGCGCTGGCGTCCCTTGCTGGATCATGCCGAGGATTGCGGAGTCGATATCTGCTATGAAATCCACCCCGGCGAAGACCTGCATGACGGCGACAGTTACGAGATGTTCCTGAGCCGCACCGGAGATCATGCGCGGGCCTGCATGCTGTATGATCCCTCGCATTACATCCTGCAATGTCTGGATTATCTGGACAATATCGACATCTACAAGGACCGGATCCGGATGTTCCACGTCAAGGATGCCGAGTTCAATCCCAATGGCCGCAAGGGTGTCTATGGCGGCTTTCAGTCATGGGTGAATCGCGCCGGGCGCTTCAGGTCGCTTGGCGACGGTCAGGTGGATTTCGGGGCGGTGTTCTCGAAAATGACCGCGAATGACTTCGATGGCTGGGCCGTGGTCGAATGGGAATGCTGTCTGAAGCACCCAGAGGATGGTGCCCGTGAAGGCGCGGCATTTGTGCGTGATCACATCATTCGCGTGACCGAGAAGGCCTTTGACGATTTTGCGGGGGGCGGCACGAATGATGCTGCCAATCGCCGGATGCTGGGGATCTGAAGATGACACGGATCAGACTGGGAATGGTTGGTGGCGGCAAGGATGCCTTTATCGGTGGTGTCCATCGCATTGCCGCACGTATCGACGGGGAATTCGACCTTGTGGCCGGAGCCCTGTCCTCGACTGCGGAAAAATCGCGCGAAAGCGGCGCGGCGCTGGGGCTGGACCCTGATCGCTGCTATGGCAGCTTTCAGGAGATGGCCGAGGCCGAGGCTGCACGATCTGATGGCATTCAGGCCGTCTCGATCGTCACGCCGAACCATGTTCATGCAGCGGCCGCCAGGACCTTTCTGGCGCAGGGCATTCATGTCATCTGCGACAAGCCCCTGACGGCGACCATGCAACAGGCCGCTGATCTGGCCGATGCGGTGAAATCCTCGGATGCGCTGTTCATACTGACACATAACTATACCGGCTATCCGATGATCCGTCAGGCGCGCGACATGGTCGCCTCGGGCGATCTTGGCCGCATTCGGGTCGTCCAGGTCGAATATCCGCAGGATTGGCTGACCGAGGCCGCCGAACAGACCGGCACCAACAAACAGGCGGAATGGCGCACCGACCCCGAGCGTTCGGGGGCGGGCGGCGCGGTCGGGGATATCGGCAGCCACGCGCATAATCTGGCCTGTTTCGTTTCCGGGCAAGGTGTCGAGAAGCTGGCGGCAGATCTGCAGAGCTTTGTCGAGGGGCGCCGCGTCGATGACAACGCCCATGTGATGCTGCGCTTTGATGGCGGCGCGCGGGGCATGTTGTGGTGCAGTCAGGTCGCGCCGGGGAACGAGAACAGCCTGAAGCTGCGCGTCTATGGTGAAAAGGGCGGGCTTGAATGGGCGCAGGAAGATCCGAACTATCTGTGGTTCACGCCATTCGGAGAACCCAAGCGCCTGTTGACCCGCGCCGGAGCGGGGGCAGGCGACGCCGCCAATGCCCTATCGCGGATTCCGGGCGGCCATCCCGAGGGCTATCTGGAAGGATTTGCCAATATCTACACTGGCGCAGCCCGCGCAATTCGCGCCGCGCAACAGGGCCAGCGCGATCCGGTTCTGGATCTGTTGCCAGGCATCGAGGCGGGGCTTGCCGGAATGCGGTTCATCGACGCCTGCATCCGGTCTTCGGCACAGGACGCGGCATGGGTGTCGTTGTGAGCCAAGCGGCTCTCGAACTGCGTCAGGTCAGCCGCAGCTTCGGCCCGATCGAGGTGCTGCATGATGTCGACATCGCGCTGCGCCCCGGTCGAGTCCATGCGCTGATCGGAGAGAATGGCGCGGGAAAATCGACGACGATGAAGATTCTGGCGGGTTATCAGCCGCCTTCCAGCGGTGACGTCCTGCTGGATGGGCAGGTGGCGCATCTGCGTACGATTGCCGAGGCCGAAAGCCATGGCATTTCGATGATCCATCAGGAATTCAATCTGGCCGAACAGCTGACCGTCGAACAGAATATCTTTCTGGGGCGCGAGCTGAAGCGGGGGATGTTCCTCGACAAGGCCACGATGCGGAACAAGACGCGCGAGTTGCTGGGGCGACTGGATTGCCCGGTTTCTCCTGACGCCGTGGTTTCGGGCCTGTCCAATTCCGACAAGCAGATGGTCGAGATCGCCAAGGCTCTGCTGCGCGACACCCGCGTTTTGATCATGGATGAGCCTACTGCAGTTCTGACCCGCTCGGAAACCGCGGTCCTCTTGCGGCAGGTGCGGGCGCTGCGCGAGGCAGGGACGGCCATTCTGTTCACCTCGCACAAACTGGACGAGGTCTGCGAAATCGCTGACGACCTGACGATCATGCGCGACGGGCGTGTGGTCTGGTCGGGCGCTGCGGCAGATATGGACGAACATGGAATGGCGACGACCATGGTCGGGCGTGAAATGTCGGATCTGTTCCCCGCGAAACTGGGTGAAAAGGGCGATATGGCCCTTGAGATCAGAAATCTGAACGTTCCGGGCTATGCCAGCGACATCTCCTTGTCGCTGCGTCAGGGTGAAATCCTTGGGATTGCGGGATTGATCGGCTCGGGTCGGACCGAGACCTTCGAGGGTCTATGTGGCCTGCGCCCCGCGACCGGAGATATCCGCATCTTCGGCCAGAAGGTCCGCATTGACCAGCCGTGGCAGGCTCAGGCACTGGGGATGTGTTATCTGACCGAAGATCGCAAGACACGCGGCCTGTTGCTGGAAAAGGGCATGCGCGAAAACCTGACCCTGCAGACGCTGGAGCGTTTCGTCGAAAGGGGGCGTATCCACCGCAAGGGTGAAGAGGCTGCGCTGGACAAGGCAATCGCTGATTTCGACATTCGCGGACATCGCGAGTCGCTGATCAAGAACCTCTCGGGTGGCAATCAGCAGAAACTGCTGTTTGCCAAGACCCTGCTGGCAGAACCCCGGATCGTGATCATCGATGAACCGACGCGCGGCATCGATATCGGCACCAAGCAACAGATGTATGAATTCATCCGCCAACTGGCGCGCGCGGGTCAGGCCATCGTGGTCATCTCATCCGAGATGCAAGAGGTCATCGGTCTGGCCGACCGGGTCATCGTGATGCGCCAGGGCCGGATCATGGGCGAATTGCAGGACGAAGAGGCCAGCGAGGACGCCATTGTCCGGCTGGCCATGGGGGTGGGCGGAAACACCCCTGCAAGGGAGATGACGCAATGAAAGCCATCGCAGAGCGGCGCCTGTCAATGTCGGTGATCGGTCCGGTGCTGGGTCTGATCGCGCTTCTGGTCGCAGGCACATTGATGAATCCGAATTTTCTGGGCTGGGACAATATCACCAATGTTCTGGCGCGTTCGGCCTTTATCGGGATCATCGCGGTGGGCATGACATTCGTGATCACCGCCGGCGGGCTGGATCTTTCGGTAGGATCAATGGCGGCCTTCATCGCGGGACTGATGATCCTGATGATGAACACCGCCCTGCCTGCGCTGGGGGTCGGCATTCCGGTGGTCTTGCTGGGCATGGCGACGGCGTTGATTGCCGGGCTGGCGGCGGGATTGCTGAACGGCCTGCTGATCACCCGATTGGGGATCGAGCCATTCATTGTCACGCTGGGATCCATGGGGATCTATCGCAGCCTGGTGACATGGTTGGCCGATGGCGGGACGCTGTCGCTGGATTTCACGCTGCGCAGTTTCTATCAGCCGGTCTATTATGGCGGCATCATGGGCATCAGCTGGCCTATCATTGTCTTTGCGCTGGTCGTGGTCGTGGGCGAGGTCGTGATGCGCTCCACCGCCTTTGGGCGCCATTGCGCGGCCATCGGTTCGAATGATCAGGTGGCGCGCTATTCCAGCGTGCGCGTGGGCCATGTGCGCCTGATGACCTATGCGGCCCTTGGGGTTCTGGTGGGGGTGGCGACCATCATGTATGTGCCCCGGCTGGGTTCGGCATCATCGGCAACCGGCGTTCTCTGGGAGCTTGAGGCCATTGCTGCCGTGATCATTGGCGGCACGGTCCTGAAGGGTGGTTTCGGGCGCGTCTGGGGGACGGTGATCGGGGTTCTGATCCTGTCGCTGATCGGCAATCTTCTGAATCTGACCGATTTCGTATCGCCCTATCTGAATGGCGCAATTCAGGGGGCCATCATCGTTCTCGCTGTTGTATTGCAGCGCGAAAGCAAGGCTGCCGGCTAGACCGGCACCATCAAACGGGAGGTAATCATGAAACATTTTGTATCCGGACTTGCGGTGGCGGCGGCCCTTGCGGCCCCGGCATTCGCCCAGGACGACACCAAGGTGATCGGCGTGTCCATTCCAGCCGCGACACATGGCTGGGCCGGGGGCATGAACTATTTTGCACAAGAGGCCGTGGAGCGTCTGGAAGAGGTCTATCCCCAGCTTGATTTCGTGCTGGCGACAGCCTCGGATCCTTCGAAGCAGGTCAATGACATCGAGGATATGGTCGCCACCCGCGATATCGACGCGCTGGTCGTGCTGCCTTTTGAATCCGAGCCGCTGACCGGCCCGGTGCAGAACGTCAAGCAATCCGGTGCATGGGTGACGGTGGTTGACCGTGGCCTGTCCGTCGATGGCATCGAGGATCTCTATGTGGCGGGTGACAACCCGGGCTTCGGGCGTGTCTCGGGTGAGTTCATGGCGCAGGCTCTGCCCGATGGCGGCAAGATTGTCGTGCTGCGCGGTATTCCGACTTCGATCGACAATGAACGGGTCGAGGGGTTTCAGCAGGCCATCGAAGGCTCGGGGATCGAGGTCCTTGGCATGGAGCATGGCAACTGGAACCGCGATGATGCCTTTACGGTCATGCAGGATTTCCTGTCCAAATATCCGCAGATCGACGCGGTCTGGGCCTCGGATGATGACATGGCGGTTGGCGTGCTGGGGGCAATCGACGCGGCGGGACGCGATGATGTCAAATTCGTTCTGGGCGGTGCCGGCATGAAAGAGATGATCAAGCGCGTCATGGACAATGACAGCATGATCCCTGCCGATGTCACCTATCCGCCCTCGATGATCGCCACCGCGATCGAGGTCACCGCGGTCGGGCTGGTCTCGAATGCGCCGGTATCGGGTGATTTCATCATCGGTTCGGTCCTGGTGACGCCCGAGAATGCGGAAGACTTCTATTTCCCCGACAGCCCTTTCTGATCTCAAGGAAAAGCCCCCGTTCCGCATCGGGACGGGGGCGACCGATCAGGCCTTTTACAAACGTCAGTCGAACAGTTGCGGCATGGCGCTGCGGGGAATGGTTGCCCCCTTGTGGCGAACGACGACCGAGGCCAGTTCGGCCGCCTTTGCAATGGCATCCTCGGGTGTCAGCCCCTTGTCGCGCGCTGCGATATAGGCGGCGTTGAAGCTGTCCCCGGCGCCGGTCGTATCCACGGCCTTGACCGCGGGTGGAAGAGGGTGGCGCTCGAAATGATCCGCCCTTGGCGCACGACGCAACACGGCATCGCCGCCAGTTGTCATGACGATCTCGGCCTCGGTCTCGGCCATCAGCCGGCGCATGGCGTCCTCGGGATCGGCAGCCTTGAAACAGGCCTCCAGATCATCGCATGAGGGCAGAAGCAAGCTTGCGATCCGGGCTGCCTGCATGATGAATTCACCGGCTGTTTCGGCATTTTCCCAAAGGACGGGGCGGTAATTGGTGTCAAAGATCACCTGAGCGCCGGCATCGCGGCGCCGCTGCAGCGCGGCCAGAAGATTGGCGCGGCCATCCGGGCGCAAGACGGCAAGTGTGATTGCAGACAGGAACAGGATTTCGGCCGATTCCAGAATCTCCAGCGAGGCCGGATCGGTGAAATGATCGCGGAACGGGGACTGGCTGCGCCAATAGGTAAAGCTGCGCTCGCCCTGTTCATCGGTGGTGATGAAATACAGACCGGGGCGCGCGCCCTGGCGCATCGCCAGCGGGGTGACGTCGATGCCTTCGGCTTCGATCAGGTCGCGCAGCCAGATGCTTTGCGGATCATCGCCCAGGCAGGATTGATAGCCGACCGTGCCCGGCCCCATCAGGCGAGACAGATAGATCGCCGTATTCAGCGTGTCGCCACCCGCGCGACGCTCAAAGGTTGACTCGGCGTCGGGGCGGGCAGTGAATTCGACCAGAGGTTCACCAATGGATAGGTAGCGCATTCTCAATCCTTGTATGGGGTCGGCAGGGGACGGCCGGCGACATGCGCGGCAACATTGTCCAGAACCAGCTGCGCCATGGCGCGTCGTGCCTGGGTGGTGGCCGAGGCGATATGCGGCGTGAGAACGCAATGGGGCGCATCCAGCAAGCATTGCGGGACATTGGGTTCATCGTCAAAGACATCCAGCCCGGCGGCACCAATCATGCCTTTGCACAGGGCGTCAGCCAGTGCCTGACTGTCGACCACCGGGCCGCGTGCGACATTGACTAGAATTCCGTCCGGTCCCAGTGCCCGCAGCACATTTCCATCGACCAGAGCTTTCGTGCCCGCGCCGCCCGCTGCCGTCACGAAAAGCAGATCGCATTCAGTGGCAAGACTTTGTGCATCCGCAAAAAACCGGTCGGGGCTGTCGGCTTTCTCGCCGCGCGCGGTATAGCTGACCTGCATCCCCATGCCGCGCAACAGGTCGGCGAGGCAACGACCAATGCGGCCATAACCAAGAATACCGGCATGTTTCGTCAGCACCGATCGACCAAGGCCCAGCTTGCCTTCGCTGACCCATCCGCCACGGCGGATAAAGCGGTCGCCTTCGGACATGCGACGGCCCGCATCCAGCGCCAGTGCCAGCGCCATCTCTGCAACCGCAAGGGACAGAACGTCGGGGGGCGTCGTCACGGCAATGCCGCGCCGTGCGGCCTCGTGCAGATCAACGGCATCGACTCCGACGCCATTGACGGCGATCAGCTTCAGCGCCGGCAGGGCGGTCATCTGGGCGCCCGACAGACCAACATTTCCCGCCGTCACGACAATCTCGGCATGCGAGGCGGCGTCGATATCGCTGACCACCTCATACAGGTTTTCCAGTTGCGCCTGCATCTCGGGTGGTTCGAGGATGGCAAGCTGAAAGACTGTCGGGCGGTTCATGGTCTTCGACATCCGGACTGATGAATTTGGAACGTTCTAAATTGGCAGCAGGGTCAAGTCAACTCAGGTGCTGTCGCGGATGACAAGCTGGGGGGCGATGATGCTGCGGGTGATTTCGGCATCAGGCTCGGCAATGCGTCGGGCCAGTTGCCGCGCGGCGGCAGCGCCAATACGGTCGGGCCTCATCGCGACGCTGCTGAGTGCGGGATGCGTCAACTGTGCCAGAGGCAGATCGTCCAACCCCATGACCGCCAGATCGGGTCCTGGCGCAACGCCGTTCTGGCGCAGCCCCGACATCAGCCCGGCGGCCAGAATGTCATTGAAACACAACACGGCGCTTGGCGAACCGGGCAGGGCGATGATCTCTCGGGCGGCCTGCATCGCACCGCTCCAGCTTAGTTCGGTCTCGACAGTGCCGGCATTGTCTGCGCCGAAGCGGGTCAGAGCGGCATTGAATCCAGCCAGCCTTTCCCGGCGGGCCGAGGTTGCTGTCTGGTCCGAAAGAAAGGCAATGCGGCGGTGCCCCCGCGCGACCAGATGTTCAACGGCAAGCTGCGTGCCCGCGATGTAGTCGGCACCTGCATAGTCGCTGCTGCCCGAGCCGATTTCACGCAGGGACTGAACCAATGGCAGGCCCCAGTTGCGCATCCGCCGGGGCAGGTCGTTCGGCGTGCCGACGGCGGGGCACAGGATGACGCCATCAACACCATGCCCCCGGAAGCGCTGCAGAATATCGTCCTGGCGGGCCGCATCGTCCTGGCTGTTGGCCAGCAGGACAACCCGGTCCTCCTCGCCCATGACGGTTTCGACGCCCGAGAGAAACTCGGTGAAGAAACTGTTGATCAGATTGGGGACGATGACCCCGACCGTCCGGCTGAGATTGCTGCGCATCCGCGCCGCCCCCAGATCGCGGACATAGTCCATCCGGGCCATCACCTCTTCGACCTTTTCACGGGTCTTTTCGGCGACAAGCGGAGATTTTCGCACGACCAATGACACTGTCGCGCGCGAAACTCCGGCCGCGCGGGCAACCTGTTCAAGTGTAACCTTCTTGCGTTTCATCCCTGCCAGTCTCGTAGAACCTTTCCTTGTAAAGCCCTTTGGCGCGGTTGGTTGTCAAGCGTGGCGCGGCTTTCACACCGTGAGCGGTGCCTTGCCTGTGGGCAGATTTCGGATCAGTTCGAAGGCCGGCCTTCCTGCGCCAGCGCCTGTTCGATACGGCGGGCCCAGTTTCCCCATCTCGCATTCAGCCCATGCAAACCGCCCTGCTGATAGACCTGCCAGGCCTCGACAGCGGGAACCGGGCCGAACCAGGCGACCCCTTCCGGTGAACGTGGAGTTCTCAAGACCTCGCGCCGCGTCAGCAGCCCTTTTTCGACCACGATGGCCTCATCAATCCCGATTTCTGCCTTGGGGGTGCTGCTGGCAAGGGAATCCGGAAAAGCGGCGCGGCGTTTCCAGAACGGCTGATCGGCAAAGCGTTGCTCGGACCGGATGAAGTCGCGCCCCACCCGCGCTTGATGCAGGCCGGTCCCTACGGCGCGACGGTTCAGGAACTTGCGGCAAAGGTCTTCGGTTTCGGGGCCGGGGCAGGCGGCAAGGCTGCGGCGCACGGCCGCCACGGCCAGCGCGCTGGACACGGCCCAGAATTGCCCATGCCCCGACAACGGATCCATTGACGCCAGCGCGTCACCGACCGGCAGAACCGAGAGATCCTCGACCGCAACGGGCAGGCGGGGTTGCGCGGCGCGGACGGACACGGCGCCTTCGAGGCGTGCTTGGCGAAGTTCGGGATCCGCCAGCGCGACGCCGTTCAGAAACCGCTCGGCCGGATCGCCATGACCTGCGGCATCCATTACCGTCTGCGCCCAGATGCGACCGTCAGCCAGGGCCACGCGCCAGACCCAGCCGGTTGCAATCGCGGTCAGGCTGACCCCGGCTGTCAACCCCGGACCTTGCAGCCAGCCGCTGAAGGCCAATGTCGCCGCGCCCTGTGCTCCCGCGCGCCCGGCCTTGCGTCCGCGTGCATCTATCACCATTGCCGCGGGCAGATGTCCGCCAGAGGACAGGATGACGCCGCCGCTTTCGGGGCTGCCGCTGTCGCGGATCAGGGTCGCCCCGGCATCACGGGCCGCCCGGCGCAAATGCTGGTCCAGAGCGTCGCGGAAGATGACGAATTCGGAATTGCTGTCACTGATGCCGGCCCAATCCACGGTTCGGCGCAGCGGGCCATGTATCTTGTCAAAGCCTTTCAGCAAACCCTGTCCTGACAGCCAATGTCTCAGCCGCGGGCTCAGCCCTTCAAGGCGCGGGGGGGTGTTGCAGGGATCGATCAATCTGACCCGCAGGCCGTCGCGCGCAGCCAGCAGCGCGGAAATGGCGCCTGCCGGGCCTCCGCCAAGAACAATCAGATCGTCCCCTTGCGTCATGATCTTCCACAACTGTTCAGCTCATTGGCAGCTTCGCCGCATATGCAGGCAAACAACTTGACAATGTCGGCCAAAGCCCTGCCGCGCGTCAAAGCGTCGCAACTGTGGCCGGGAATGACAAGTATGGATGAGGAACCCACGTTTTTCTGAGGGGCATCAAATCGGGTCCGGCCCTGCGCCGGATCGCCAGCCGAGCCAGAGGAAGCAGCAAGATGAAGCCACTTATCCGATCAGCCTTGGTGACAAGCTGCGCCCTTGGCGCGCTGAGTGTCGCGAATCCGGCAATGGCGGTCACCGGTGAAGAGGTGTTGGAAAACACCTGCGCCGCCTGCCATGCCGCGAGCGAAGACGGCGGCTATGAGCGTATCGATGCCGTGCGCAAGACGCCTGAAGGCTGGGACATGACCGTGGCGCGTATGATGCGCAATCACGATGTCCATCTTGAAGCGGATGAGCGCGATGCCATTGTCCGCTATCTCTCCGACACGCGCGGCCTGACCCTGCAGGAAACTGCCGAGCGACGCTATATTCTGGAACGAGAGCCGGTCGCTTTTGACACCGGCCCGGATGATCTGATGACCCAGACCTGCGGGCGCTGTCATTCCTATGCGCGTGTTGCCCTGCAGCGACGCAGTGCCGAGGACTGGCAACATCTGGTCAATTTCCATCTGGGTCAGTTCCCGACGCTGGAATATCAGGCTCTGGCACGTGACCGAGACTGGTGGGGGATCGCCAAGGCGGAAATCATCCCCTTCCTGGCCAAGACCTATCCCCTGGGTGACGCGCCCGCAGCCTTTGCTGGCGATGCATCGGGGGATTACCTGCTTGCCGGTCGCCAGCCCGGTCGGGGCGATTACACCGGAACGCTTGTCCTTGCGGCGGCAGAGGGTGACTATGATGTGACCATGGTCCTGAACTTTGCCGATGGCAGTCGGACCTTCACGGGCACGGGGCGCATTCTGGGTGAGGGCGAATGGCGCGCTACACTTTCGGATGGCACGACCTCCATTCGTCAGGTCTTTGCGATCACTGAAGATGGGCGGATCAGCGGGCGCTGGTATGAAACCGATCGCGACATGATCGGCGGACGTATCACGGCGGTTCCCGCCGATGGCACCCCCGAGGTTCTGGCGGCAACGCCCACGCGGGTAAAGATCGGTCAGGAAACGGTGATCCGCGTGGCCGGACCCGGGCTGGGCGATCAACTGACCCTGCCCGCGGGCGTTCAGGCCACGGTTACGCCGATGGGCGATGGCGTCACCGAAGTGACCGTTACTGCGACAACAGAGCCCGGGCCGTTCGCGCTGAAACTGGGCGACCAGACGATTGAACTGGTGGCCTATACCCAGCCCGACCGGATCTCCGTCGTGCCCGATATGGCCATGGCGCGGATCGGCGGGGGCGGGGGCGCCATCCCCAAGGCTCCGGCCCAGTTCGAGGCATGGGGCTGGTTGAATGGCCCAGACAAGGAACCCGCGACCGAGGATGACATCGCGCTAGGCGTCTTTGACGCCAGTTGGCAGACCGACAATTTCGACGAGGCCGCAGCCGCCATGGAGGATGCCAAATTCGCCGGCAAAATCGACGAGCACGGCCTGTTCATGCCTGCGGATGCGGGCCCCAATCCCGAACGTCCCATGAAAACCAACAATGCGGGCAATCTGAAAGTGATCGCAACGGTCGATGCCGGTGAAGCACCGCTGACCGCCGAGGCGCATCTTTACGCAACCGTGCAGCGCTTTGTCGATGCGCCAATTCGCTGAGGTTCTGCCATGTCTGCTTTGACACTGATCCGCCACAACGCCCATCGCGTCGATGTTGATGGCTATGCGATGCTGATGCATCCGCCCACAACCAGCCTGTTCGAACTGGATGCCGTTGCGCAGGACGTCTATGATCTGTTCTCTGAAACCCCCGCCGTCGATGCCGAGGTGCTCAAGGCCCGTCTGGGCGATCGTCACAGCCCGGATGATCTGGGTGAATGCCTGCAAAGCTTCATGGCGCTGGACATTCTGCGCGATGCCGAAGCGGCCGAGATTCCCCGCCCGATTGTCAAGGTCGAGGAAATACCGCTGTCCACGATCATCCTGAACGTCAATACGGGATGCAATCTGGCCTGCACCTATTGCTACAAGGAGGATCTGACCACGCCGGCCAAGGGCCAGAAAATGGCCTTTGAAACGGCACGTGCCTCATTTGAGCTGTTGCTGAAACAGGCCGTGGATCGCGACCGGGTCAATGTGGTCTTCTTTGGTGGCGAGCCGCTGTCGAACATGCCGCTGATCCGCGAGGTCGTGGCCTATGCCACGCCGCGTGCCCGCGAAGTCGGCAAGACGGTCGATTTCTCGCTGACGACCAATGCGACGTTGCTGACCGAGGAAATGGTCGACTGGTTCAACGAACATCGCTTTGCGCTGACCGTGTCGATGGATGGTCCCAAGGCCCTGCATGACATGAACCGCAAGACCGTGGGCGGGAAGGGCACCTATGACCTTGTGTCGCGCAAGGTACGGATGCTGCTGTCGCGCTATCGGGCACGGCCGGTCGGAGTGCGGGTGACGTTGACGCGCGGCGTGACCGATGTCATCGGGATCCATGATCACCTCAAGAACGACCTGGGATTTGCCGAGGTCGGCTTCGGACCGGCGACATCCGGCCCCATTGCGGTGTTCAATCTGGATGAAACTGCCCTGAAGCGGGTCTTTGACGACATGATGGCACTGGGTCAACGCTATGTCGACGCGGCCTGCCGGGGTGAGAACATCGGCTTCTCCAATATGCACCAGCTGCTGACCGATATTGCCCAGGGCACCAAGAAACAGGTGCCATGTGGAGCGGGGCTGGGCATGCTGGCAGTGGATCTGGAGGGCGATCTGCATCTGTGTCACCGTTTCGTCGGATCGGACGAGCCGACATATGGCAATGTCGACAAGGGTATCGACGTGCCGAAGCTGGCTGCCTTCATCGAAAAGGCTCAGGATCGCAGCGCCTATGGATGCAAGACCTGTCGCATCCGTTCGATCTGTGCGGGCGGGTGCTATCACGAAAGCTATTCGCGCCAGGGCGATGCCTTTGCGCCGGTCTATCACTATTGCGATCTGATGCGGGAATGGGTCGATTTCGGCATTGAATCCTATGTCCGCATCATGCGCGCCAATCCCGATTTCTTCCGTAGCCAGCTTGAACCCCGGATCACGCGATCCGGCCCCGCCAAGGAGGTTCTTCCGCAATGAAACATCTGACCCCCGCAAACGCCAAGGCCAAGGCCTTTGTCGAAGCCGAGGCTGAAGGCCGCGAGGACGAGGTCGTCGCGATGAACGCCCTGGTGGGTTGCACGACATCTTTCGATCCCGGATGGGAAGTGGACGCCTTTGGCGCCGTTTCCAACCTGTGTCAGCCGATGGAGGCCGATCTTTACGGCTGCGCGGACCCCTGCTGGTGGCCTGCACAGGTTGCCGATACGCTGAACACCTATCCCGACTGGGCCGCGGGTGCCGATGATGTCATGCAGGACTGGCGCAAGCTGCAATCCGTCTTCCCCGAGAAGAAAGGCTGATCTGATGCGCAAGTCTCTTTTGCCGCTTTTGGCCTCGGTTGCGATGCTGGCCACGCCTGCGATCGCACGTGATTTCATTCTGGCCCCCGCGCGCCCTGACAAGCTGATCGTCGTCGATGCCCAGGACATGAAGGTCGTCAATACGATCACCGTCGAGGATGCCGGCCCGACGCCAATGGTGCCCATCGTGGCGCCCGACGGGAAATACGCCTATTCGACGATCAACAAGACAGAAAGCTTCGTGAAGATTGATCTGGAGACGGGCGAAACCGTGGCCCGTGTCGATCTGAGCAGCCCGGAAGAGCGGGTCAAGTCGCTGTTCGGTTTCGCATTGTCCCCCGATGGCAAGACGCTGGCCGTCTATGAAAGCCCGGTCAAGCTGGATCTGACCCATTACGAGGTTCAGCCTACGCGTATCGCACTGTTCGATACAGAAACCATGCAGGAGACCGCCCGCTTCGAGGCACCGCGCCAGATCACGGTTCTGGCCTATTCCACCGATGGCACCCGGATCTATGGTCTGGGACGCAACATGCATGTCATGGATGCAACCACGGGTGAATTGATCGAGGACCTGCCGATTCAAAGCTGGCGACCGGAAACCTATACACAGCCCGATGTTCTGGCGGTCTGGAGCCAATATGAATCCTCGCATGTCATGTCGGTGCCTTTCTATACGGCGCTGACGGCGAAGGATCCGGCCGATCCCGAGGCCTATCGGACCGGTATGCTGACAATGGATCTGGACAGCGGCCAGATGAGCATGCGCGAAGTGCGGATCATGGATGTCTTCTACTTCTCGACCGCCGTCAGCCCGGACAAGACCCGAGCTTATGGTGCCTATAACGTGCTGGAAAGCTTTGATCTGGAAAGCAATCAGTCGATCAAGCGGGTGTCACTGCCTCACAGCTATTACTCGGTGAATGTCTCGACCGACGGCAGCACGGTCTGGCTGGGTGGGGCGCTTGGAGATCTGGCGGCCTATGATGCGCAGACTCTGGAAAAGAAGGGTCAGGTCGATCTGCCGGGCAATGCGTCGATGTCGCTGGCCAGCGTGCGCCTCTTTACCCGCGAGGAGTAGGATGATCCGGGTCGGCGTCATAGACAGCGGCGGCCCGGTCCGTGATCATCTGGATGATGGGCAGGGGCATCGGGCCTTCCGTGCAGATGGTCTTTGCGCGCCTGCCGGGCCTGACCGGCTTGGCCACGGCAGTGCCGTCGACAGCGTGATCCGGCGTGCCTGCCCCGATGTTCTGATCCGGCATGCCCAGGTGTTCGAGGATCGTCCCGTCACCAGTGCGGCGCGGGTTGCGGCGGCGTTGGACTGGCTGGGTGGTCTGGCACCAGAACTGCGCCCGCATCTGATCTGTCTCAGCCTTGGCCTTGCTGCTGACCGCAGGACCCTGCGCGACGCCTGCACGCGATTGGCAGGGGCGCAGATCCCATTGGTTTCGGCCCATCCCGCGCAGGGCAAAGGCTGCTATCCCGCCGGATATCCCCATGTCATCGCGGCAACGGGCGATGCGCGCTGCGGCTGGGATGATTTGTCCCTGCCGCGTCCCGATGTTCTGGGGGCGTGGTGCAATTCTCCTGAACGGGGGCAGGCGGGGATGGGCGGAGCCAGCATCGGCACGGCCCGCGTCGCCGGTCATCTTGCAGCGATCATGGCCCGGCAAGGCGTGATGGCCGGGGATCAGGCATGGCATGTGCTGCGCGGGCGCTGTCGCCATATCGGCCCCGAACAGAGGCGGGCGTCCCATGGCTGATGCTGCTCTGACAGGGCGGATCGCGCGGCTGCTGTTTGGGGCGGAGACGGCCACCTGGATCACACCCATCATGCGCCGCGCCATGCCGGGGGCGCTGGTCGTGCTGGGCTTTTCATTGACGGCGGCCAGTCTGGGGCTGGCCCTGCCAATGCTGACCCGGCAAGTGATCGATGCGGGGATCATGGCCGGGGACATGCCGGCGCTGGTCTTCTGGGCGTTGATGTCATTTGCCGTCGGGCTGGGGACTGTCGGGCTTGGGATGGTCAATGCCATGTTGCATCTGCGGGCCTCGGCGCGAATGCTGGTCGATCTGCGCGGTCGGCTGTTTCGCGCGACCCTGGCCCGAGACCCGTTTCTGCCGGATCCGCCTTTGGGCGAAGCCATGGCGCGTCTGGACGGTGATTGCGCCGAGATTCAGAGTTTTGCCTTCGATACCGTTCTGGTTGCTGTTGGGGCCGTCTTCCGTCTGACCGGAGGCATCGTGCTGATGGTCGCGCTGGATTGGCGCATGGCGCTGTTGCCTTTGCTGGCTGCACCCTTCGAACTGTGGTTCCTCAGCAGGGCGCGTCCGCGCACCACACGCCTGGCCCAGACAGTCCGGCAGTGGC